>NZ_JBHWVI010000284.1:0-9626 GCF_042737005.1 Streptomyces sp. NPDC060027 | reverse complement strand
CCTCCAAGAGGGGGCGCGGTCCGGGCCGCCGCGCCGTGCGGCCCTCGCCGAACTGACGGACAACTGGTTGACCGGCCTGTTCACCGCCGGATCCGAGGGCATGCGCGGGGTCTCCCTCGTCGCCGTCGGCGGCTACGGCCGCGGTGAGCTCTCTCCCCGCAGCGACCTCGACCTGCTCCTCCTGCACGACGGCGGCGACTCCGGCGCCGTCGCCTCCCTCGCCGACCGCATCTGGTACCCCGTCTGGGATCTGGGCCTCGACCTCGACCACTCGGTCCGCACCCCCGCGGAGGCCCGCAAGACCGCCGCCGACGACCTCAAGGCCCAACTCGGCCTCCTCGACGCACGCCACCTCGCGGGCGATCTCGGTCTCACCGCCGGATTGCGTACGGCGGTCCTCGCCGACTGGCGCAACCAGGCACCGAAGCGGCTGCCCGAACTCCAGGAGCTGTGCGCGGAGCGCGCCGAGCGCCAGGGCGAACTCCAGTACCTCCTCGAACCGGACCTGAAGGAAGCGCGCGGCGGCCTGCGCGACGCCACCGCACTGCGCGCCGTCGCCGCGTCCTGGCTCGCGGACGCGCCCCGCGAAGGCCTGACCGACGCACGCCGCAGGCTCCTCGACGTCCGGGACGCCCTGCACCTCGCCACCGGACGCGCCACCGACCGCCTCGCGCTCCAGGAACAGGACCAGGTCGCCGCCGAACTCGGTCTGCTGGACGCCGACACGCTGCTGCGCCAGGTCTACGAGGCCGCGCGCGTCGTGTCGTACGCCAGTGACGTCACCTGGCGCGAAGTGGGGCGAGTCCTGCGATCGCGTGCCGTACGGCCGCGGCTGCGCGCCATGCTGGGCGGCGGCAAGCCGGCCGCCGAGCGATCCCCCCTCGCCGAGGGCGTGGTCGAGCAGGACGGCGAGGTGGTGCTCGCACGCGCCGCCCGCCCCGAGCGCGACCCCGTGCTGCCGTTGCGCGCGGCAGCGGCGGCCGCGCAGGCGGATCTCCCCCTGTCCCTGCACGCCGTACGGCGCATGGCCGCCGCCGCGCGCCCGCTGCCCACGCCCTGGCCGGCCGAGGCGCGCCAGCAGCTCGTCACCCTCCTCGGCTCGGGCCGCCCGACCATCGAGGTCTGGGAGGCGCTGGAGGCGGAAGGGCTGATCACCCGGCTGCTGCCCGACTGGGAGCGGGTGCGCTGCCGGCCGCAGCGCAACGCCGTCCACATCTGGACCGTCGACCGCCACCTCATCGAGACGGCCGTCCGCGCCTCGGAACTGACCCGCCGCGTGGGCCGTCCCGACCTCCTCCTCGTCGCGGCCCTGCTGCACGACATCGGCAAGGGCTGGCCCGGCGACCACTCCGTGGCCGGCGAGATCATCGCCCGTGACGTGGCCGCCCGGATCGGCTTCGACCGCGTGGACGTGGCGGTGCTCGCCACGCTCGTACGCCACCATCTGCTGCTCATCGACACCGCGACCCGGCGCGACCTGGAGGACCCGGCCACCGTCCGTTCGGTCGCCGAGGCCGTCGGATCGCAGGGCACCCTGGAACTGCTGCACGCGCTCACCGAGGCCGACGCGCTGGCCACCGGACCCGCCGCCTGGTCCTCCTGGCGCGGCTCTCTCGTCGCCGACCTGGTCAAACGGGTCTCCGCCGTGCTCGCCGGGGACACCCCCGAGGAGCCCGAGGCCGCCGCGCCGACCGCCGAGCAGGAACGGCTCGCGATCGAGGCGTTCCGCACGGGGGGTCCCGTCCTGGCGCTGCGCGCGCAGACGGAGCCGGTCGACGCCGACGCCGAGGCGGACTCCGTCCCCCAGGACCCGGAGCCGCTGGGTGTGGAACTTCTCATCGCGGTCCCGGACCAGCCGGGCGTGCTCCCCGCGGTGGCCGGCGTCCTCGCCATGCACCGGCTGACCGTCCGCACCGCCGAGCTGCGCGCCCTGGACCTGCCCGACGGGGTCGAGGGCTCGGTCCTGCTGCTCAACTGGCGGGTCGCCGCCGAGTACGGCTCCCTGCCGCAGGCCGCCCGCCTGCGCGCCGACCTCGTACGCGCCCTCGACGGTTCCCTCGACATCGCGGCGCGCCTCGCCGAACGCGACGCCGCCTACCCGCGCCGCCGCGGATCGATCGCGCCGCCGCCCCGCGTGACCGTCGCCCCGGCCGCCTCGCGGCACGCCACGGTCATCGAGGTCCGCGCCCACGACGCCCCGGGCCTGCTGCACCGCATCGGGCGGGCCCTGGAGAAGGCGCACGTCCGGGTACGAAGCATGCATGTCTCCACGCTCGGCGCGAACGCCGTGGACGCCTTCTACGTGACGGGCACGAAGGGGGCGCCCCTGCCGGGCGCCGAGGCGGCCTCGGTGGCCCGTGCGCTGGAGGAGACGCTGCGGGAATGAAACGGTGCCGACCGTCCCGTACACCTGGCCGCGAGGGTGCCATAGGTCTCTCGTATGAACGCGGTGGAGACCCCACCGCACGCGGCCAGATACCCTGGAGGGCGATTCCCATCGCCCCCGACCCCTGAGGACCGACGAGCGCCGTGTTCGATACTCTCTCCGATCGCCTCTCAGCGACGTTCAAGAACCTGCGGGGCAAGGGCCGACTGTCCGAAGCCGACATCGACGCCACCGCACGCGAGATCCGTATCGCGCTCCTCGAAGCCGACGTGGCCCTCCCGGTCGTGCGGACCTTCATCAAGAACGTCAAGGAGCGCGCACTCGGTGTCGAGGTCTCCAAGGCGCTGAACCCCGCCCAGCAGGTTCTGAAGATCGTGAACGACGAGCTCGTCACGATCCTCGGCGGCGAGACCCGCCGCCTCCGCTTCGCCAAGAACCCGCCCACCGTGATCATGCTCGCGGGTCTCCAGGGTGCGGGCAAGACCACGCTCGCCGGAAAGCTCGGCAAGTGGCTCAAGGACCAGGGGCACTCCCCGCTCCTCGTCGCCGCCGACCTCCAGCGCCCGAACGCGGTGAACCAGCTCAGCGTGGTCGCCGAGCGCGCGGGCGTCGCCGTCTACGCCCCCGAGCCGGGCAACGGCGTCGGCGACCCGGTCAAGGTCGCCAAGGACTCCATGGAGTTCGCGAAGACCAAGGTCCACGACATCGTGATCGTGGACACCGCCGGCCGCCTGGGTATCGACCAGGAGTTGATGCAGCAGGCCGCGGACATCCGCGACGCCGTCAGCCCCGACGAGATCCTCTTCGTCGTCGACGCGATGATCGGCCAGGACGCGGTCAACACGGCCGAGTCCTTCCGTGACGGCGTCGGCTTCGACGGCGTGGTGCTCTCCAAGCTCGACGGTGACGCCCGCGGTGGTGCGGCCCTGTCGATCGCCTCGGTCACCGGCAAGCCGATCATGTTCGCGTCGAACGGCGAGAAGCTCGACGACTTCGACGCCTTCCACCCGGACCGGATGGCCTCCCGCATCCTCGACATGGGTGACCTGCTCACCCTGATCGAGCAGGCGGAGAAGACGTTCAGCCAAGAAGAGGCCGAGAAGATGGCCTCCAAGCTGGCGTCCAAGAAGGGCCAGGACTTCACCCTGGACGACTTCCTGGCCCAGATGGAGCAGGTCCGGAAGATGGGCAGCATCAGCAAGCTGCTCGGCATGCTCCCGGGCATGGGCCAGATCAAGGACCAGATCGCCAACCTCGACGAGCGCGACGTCGACCGCACGGCCGCCATCATCAAGTCGATGACGCCGGCCGAGCGCCAGGAGCCGACGATCATCAACGGCTCGCGCCGCGCCCGTATCGCCAAGGGTTCCGGTGTCGAGGTCAGCGCGGTCAAGGGCCTGGTCGAGCGCTTCTTCGAGGCCCGCAAGATGATGTCCCGCATGGCCCAGGGCGGCGGGATGCCGGGCATGCCCGGGATGCCGGGCATGGGGGGCGGCCCCGGCCGCACCAAGAAGAAGGCGAAGCAGGCCAAGGGCAAGCAGCGCTCCGGCAACCCGATGAAGCGCAAGCAGCAGGAGGAAGAGGAGGCTGCCCGTCGCGAGGCGGGTGCCCAGAGCGGCAACGCCTTCGGCCTCCCTCAGCAGGGCGCCCAGGACGACTTCGAGCTGCCGGACGAGTTCAAGAAGTTCATGGGCTGACATCCCGTCCCGTACGGGAGTGCTTCAGCGACGCCCACTGGGGGCGCCCCTCACCGGAGGGGCGCCCCCAGCGGCGTGAGCGCGGGTGCCACTGTCCGCCATGTGTCGTAACGTCGCCATATGGGCAACCCCGTACCGCCGCGCAAGGCACCAGATCAGCCGTGGCGTACCGAGGGAACGCCACCCGAGTCGACACCGCCTTCGGGTGGCCGGCGGAAGCTGCCCGGCGGCTGGTGGAGCCTGGCCCTGGCCGCTCTGGTCGTGTTCCTGGTCGCGAACCTGGTGCTGTCCTTCTACAACCAGGGCGACGAGCCGACGATCTCGTACACGGAGTTCAGCAGACAGGTGACCGACGGCAACGTCACCAAGATCTACTCCAAGGGCGACGCGATCCAGGGACAGCTCAAGAACTCCCAGGAGAACCCCGACGGTGACGGGAAGTACACCAAGTTCAAGACCCAGCGCCCGGTCTTCGCGGACGACAAACTCTGGGAGAACCTGCAGGCGCACGACGTCACGGTGACCGCCTCGCCGGTCGTCCAGGAGCGCAGCTTCCTCTTCAACCTGCTGATCTCGCTCGCCCCGATGGCCCTGCTCGTCGTCCTGTGGATCTTCATCGCCCGCCGGATGGGCTCCGGCATGGGCGGCGCCGGCGGCATGCTCGGCCGCAAGACGCCCCCCAAGCCGGTCGAACTCGTGCCCGGCGGCAAGCGCACGACGTTCGCGGACGTGGCCGGCATCGACGAGGTGGCCGGCGAACTCAACGACGTCGTGGACTTCCTCAAGAACCCCGACGCGTACCGCAGGATGGGCGCGAAGATGCCGCGCGGTGTGCTGCTGGCGGGCCCGCCCGGCACGGGAAAGACCCTGCTCGCGCGGGCGGTCGCGGGGGAGGCGGGGGTCCCGTTCTTCTCCGCCTCCGCCTCCGAGTTCATCGAGATGATCGTGGGCGTCGGCGCCTCGCGTGTGCGCGAGCTGTTCGCCGAGGCCCGCAAAGTGGCCCCGTCCATCATCTTCATCGACGAGATCGACACCATCGGACGGTCACGGTCGGGCGGCTCCGGCATGGGCGGCCACGACGAGCGCGAGCAGACGCTGAACCAGATCCTCACCGAGATGGACGGCTTCTCCGGCTCCGAGGGCGTCATCGTCATCGCCGCCACCAACCGCGCGGACATCCTGGACCCGGCGCTCACCCGCCCCGGCCGCTTCGACCGCGTCGTCAACGTCTCGCCCCCCGACCGCGGCGGCCGTGAGGCGATCCTGGAGATCCACACCCGCGACATCCCGCTCGCCCCCGGCGTGGACCTGACCCAGGTGGCCCGTACGACCCCGGGCATGACCGGCGCCGACCTCGCCAACCTCGCCAACGAGGCGGCCCTCCTCGCCGTCAAGCGCAAGCAGGAGGAGGTGACCCAGGGCGACCTGTCCGAAGCGCTCGAAAAGGTCCAGCTCGGCGCCGAACGCTCCCTGGTCATGCCCTACGAGGAACGCCGCCGCACCGCGTACCACGAGAGCGGCCACGCACTCCTCGGCATGCTGCGGCCCGGCGCCGACCCGGTCCGCAAGATCACCATCGTCCCGCGCGGCCGCGCCCTCGGCGTCACCCTCTCGACGCCGGACGCGGACCGGTACGCCTACACCGAGGAGTACCTGCGCGGCCGCATCATCGGCGCCCTCGGCGGAATGGCCGCCGAACACGTCGTCTACGACGTCGTCACCACGGGCTCGGAGAACGACCTGGAACAGGTCACCAACATCGCCCGCGGCATGGTCGCCCGCTGGGGCATGAGCGAACGCGTCGGCCGGCTGTCCGCCCTGCCCGGCGACGCCCAGCAGGCCTACGGTCTCGCGGCGGCCCCGGGCACCCTCGACTCGATCGACCACGAGATGCGCCGCATCGTCGACGAGTGCTACGAGGAGGCCTGCCGGAAACTCCGCGAACACCGAGGACAGCTGGACGCCCTGGCCGAGGCACTCCTCGCCAACGAGACCCTGGAGGAGGCGGAGGCGTACCGGATCGCCGGGGTGCCCCGTACGGCGAAGGAAGCGTGAGCCCTCAGACCGTCCGGGCGATCAGATACCGGAACACGTTCGGCATCCAGACCGTCCCGTCCCGCCGCAGGTGCGGATGCAGCGCCTCGGCCACTTCCTTGTCGACCTGGGCCTGATCGGTGGCGTCGACCGCGGCGTCGAAGAGCCCCGTGGACAGCAGCCCTCGCACGGCACTGTCCACATCGGCGTACCCGAACGGGCAGGCCACCCGCCCCGAGCCGTCCGGCCGCAGCCCGGCCCGCTGGGCCACCTCCTCCAGATCGTCCCGGCGGGCGGCGCGCAAGGCCGCCGCACCGCGCAGGGGGTCGGCCAGTTTGGTGGCCACCCGCAGCACGGCCGAGGTGCTGCACCGTTCCGGCGGTCCCCACCCGACCAGCACCACGGGCGTTCCGCGGCCGGTGAGGGGCGCCGCCTCCGCGAGGAGCGCACCGAGCCCCTCGGAGTCTCCGGCCACGCACCCGATCGGCTCGAACGCGGTCACCAGGTTGTAGGCCGGAGCTCCCGCCACGGCCGCGTCCCCGGGAGAGCCGGCCACGAGCCGGTGGCCGCGCGGGTGGGTGCCCCGGCCCTCCGGCAGCAGACGCTCCCGTGCGAGGGCCAGCCGTTCGGGCGACGAGGAGTCGACACCCGTGACCGCGGCGCCGCGGGAGGCCGCCATCAGCAGGGCGAGCCCCGCCCCGCAGCCGAGTCCGAGCAGCCGCGTCCCGCCGCCCACTTCGAGTCGGTCGTAGACGGCCTCGTAGAGCGGCACCAGCATCCGCTCCTGGATCTCGGCCCAGTCACGCGCGCGTGCACCCCGGTCCGCGCGGGGCGCTGGACCCGCATGAGGAAGGTGCTGCCGCACGAGCGTAGGTGTCATCGAAAGTGCCCCAATCCGCCGAGAGTTGCCGCCGGGCCTGTTCCTTCGCCCCCGCGCACGAGGCCCGCACTCCCCCCGTATGTCAGGTAACTCCGCACTCGACGTGCCGTCCAGGGGTTGCGGGGGCCCGTTTGTGCGCGGGCCGCAAAGGGCGCGAGAATTCACATTCCGGCAACGTGGGCCCGTACGATCGCCGCATGGCAAAGGCACCCGTTCTCACGCCCCAGGCGGACGACTTCCCGCGCTGGTACCAGGACTTGATCAACAAGGCCGAGCTCGCCGACAACGGCCCGGTGCGCGGCACCATGGTCATCCGGCCGTACGGGTACGGGCTGTGGGAGCGGATGCAGCAGGAGATGGACGCCCGTATCAAGGAAGCAGGCGCCCAGAACGCCTACTTCCCGCTGTTCATCCCGCAGTCGTACCTGACCCGGGAGGCGGAGCACGTCGAGGGGTTCGCCCCCGAGCTCGCGGTGGTCACGCACGGCGGTGGCAAGGAGCTGGAGGAGCCTGTCGTCGTCCGCCCCACCTCCGAGACGATCATCAACGCCTCCTTCTCCAAGTGGGTGCAGAGCTACCGCGATCTGCCGCTGCTGATCAACCAGTGGGCGAACGTGGTCCGTTGGGAGATGCGCCCGCGGGTGTTCCTCCGAACGACTGAATTTCTCTGGCAGGAGGGCCACACCGCCCACGCCACCTACGAGGACGCCCGGGACTACGCCGCGCACATCCACAAGGCGGTGTACGCCGACTTCATGGTCAACGTCCTCGGCATCGACGTCGTCCTTGGCCGGAAGACGGCGAGCGAGCGGTTCGCGGGTGCCGTCAACACCCTCACCCTCGAAGGCATGATGGGTGACGGCAAGGCGCTCCAGATGGGCACCAGCCACGAGCTGGGGCAGAACTTCGCGAAGGCGTTCAACACCCAGTACCTGTCCAAGGACGGCAAACAGGAGCTCGTCTGGCAGACCTCCTGGGGGTCCTCGACCCGCATGGTGGGTGGCCTGATCATGTCGCACGGTGATGACAATGGGTTGCGGGTGCCGCCCCGCCTCGCCCCGGTACAGGTCGTCGTCCTCGCGATCAAGGGGGACGAAGCGGTTCTGGCCAAGGTCCGCGAGATCGGCGACCGGCTGAAGGCGGCGGGTGTACGGGTCCAGGTCGACGACCGTACGGACACCCCCTTCGGGCGCCGCGCCGTCGACTGGGAACTCAAGGGCGTCCCGGTGCGCGTCGAGGTCGGCCCCCGTGACCTGGAGAGCGGCACCGCGATGCTGGCCCGCCGCATCCCCGGAGGCAAGGAGCCCGTGGCCGTCGACGCCCTGGCGGCACTGCTCCCCGCGATCCTGGAGGAGGACCAGGCGATGCTTCTGCGGCAGTCGCGCGAGCGCCGCGAGTCCCGCACGTCGGAGGTCTCGACGATCGAAGCGGCCGTGGAGGCCGCCGTGGCGGGCGGCTGGGCGCGCATTCCGTGGGCCGACCTCGGCGAAGAGGGCGAGGCCAGGCTCGCCGAGCACGCGGTGACCGTACGGTGTCTGGTCGCGGAGGACGGGTCGGTGCCCGGCACCGACGACGCACCCGGTAACGTCGCCGTCGTCGCCCGCGCCTACTGAGCGGGCCCGAGGGCGGCCGAAACACCTCTTGCGCATCTGCCGACCACAGGCGCCCCGGAGCGCGGAGACCGTCTACGCGCCGGGGCGTACGTGTGCCTACGTACCGCCTTGGTAGGAGCTGTGACGCTTCTCCGCAGATCAGCGCACCCGCCCTCGTCAGGACGCATCAGCGGCAACTGACGGGTACGTGCAAATTATTTGGGATGCCCCGGAATAGGAACACAGAGGCACCCCCGCTCGTTGTCATTACGTGAGCACGACACCACCTGTTCTCGCCGCAGAGCTGGCAGGGGCGTGGGCCGACATTCAGCGGCACCACTCCGAGCTGCCCGATCTTGCCGCGCCAGAGTCCCTGATCGGAGAATCGTCGTCCGCCTGCGGACACGAGCTCTCCTTCGAACGACTGCTTCACGAAGCAGTCCACGGCATCGCCGCCGCCCGCGGAGTCCGCGACACCTCGCGCGCCGGCCGGTATCACAACCGCAGGTTCCTCGCGATCGCCGAGGAGCTGGGCCTCGACCACCCCGAGGAGCCGCATCCCAGCAGTGGCTTCTCGCTGGTCACGCTCAACCCCGAGGCGAAGCGCCGCTACCGCCCGACGATCGAGCGGCTCCAGCGCGCGCTGAAGGCCCACTCCGCCGCCACCGCCGCCGACACCGCCCGCTCGTTCCGCGGCCCGGCCGCCCGCCACGGTTCCTCCGGGGGAGGCGTCCGCGTCAAGGCCGTCTGCGACTGCGGGCGCAATGTGCGCGTGGTCCCCTCGGTCCTCGCGCAGGCGCCGATCGTGTGCGGAGGGTGCGGCAAGCCCTTCCGGATTCCGGAGGTGGTCGGGGCGGCCGCGGGCTGAGGTGCGTGCGACGCCGGCGTCTCGTGGGTGCCGGACGAGTACGCGCGGCCCGTGAGCAGTCGTGCCTCCCCCACCTCCTTCGAGGCGGTGGGGGATTTCAGGAAGCACGAGTGCGCGCGGGCCACACCTCGCCTGCGCCCCTGCGCCGCCGGTCCCTACGGGCCCATGG
>NZ_JBHWVI010000283.1:0-9632 GCF_042737005.1 Streptomyces sp. NPDC060027 | reverse complement strand
AATTTTGGTCGGCTGCGTCTTTTTTTTATACGCGCCCCCCGCGTCGGGACGTTAGGGGCCCCCCTTCGGGGGGGGCCCGCCCCCGGGGCCGGGCACCGGCGGGCGTCAGGCCTCGGAGGGCCGGCGGGCCGACGTCACGCGGTACACGTCGTACACGCCCTCCACGCCCCGTACGGCCTTCAGGACGTGTCCCAGGTGCTTGGGGTCGCCCATCTCGAAGGTGAAGCGGGAGGTGGCGACACGGTCGCGGGAGGTCTGGACGGCCGCGGACAGGATGTTGACGTGCTGGTCGGACAGGACGCGCGTGACGTCCGACAGGAGCCGGGACCGGTCCAGGGCCTCGACCTGTATGGCGACCAGGAAGACCGAGGACTGGGTGGGCGCCCATTCGACCTCGAGGATGCGCTCGGGTTCGCGCGACAGCGAGTCGACGTTGACGCAGTCGCTGCGGTGGACCGACACACCGCTTCCGCGGGTGACGAAGCCGATGATCGGGTCTCCCGGCACCGGCGTACAGCACCGGGCGAGCTTGACCCACACGTCGTCGACGCCCTTGACGACCACACCGGGGTCGTTGTTGCTGCGCCGCTTGCGGCCGCGGCCCCGCGCGGGCGGTACCGACTCGTCGATCTCCTCGGAGGCCGCCTCCTCGCCGCCGAGCGCCTGGACGAGCTTCTGGACGACGCTCTGCGCGGTGACATGGCCCTCGCCGATCGCCGCGTACAGGGACGAGATGTCGGGGTAGCGCATCTCGTGCGCGAGGGTGACCAGGGAGTCGCCGGTGAGGATGCGCTGGATCGGCAGGTTCTGTTTGCGCATCGCGCGGGCGATGGCGTCCTTGCCGTGCTCGATCGCCTCGTCGCGGCGTTCCTTGGAGAACCAGGCGCGGATCTTGTTGCGGGCGCGCGGCGACTTCACGAAGCCGAGCCAGTCGCGGGAGGGGCCCGCGCCGGCCGCCTTGGAGGTGAAGACCTCCACCAGGTCGCCGTTGTCCAGGGTGGATTCGAGCGGTACGAGCCGGCCGTTGACCCGTGCTCCTATGGTCCGGTGGCCGACCTCCGTGTGGACCGCGTACGCGAAGTCCACCGACGTCGCACCGGCCGGAAGCGCTATGACGTCGCCCTTCGGCGTGAAGACGAAGACCTCGTTGCGCGACAGGTCGAAGCGCAGGGACTCCAGGAACTCGCTGGGGTCCTCGGTCTCCTTCTGCCAGTCGAGCAACTGACGCAGCCACGCCATGTCGTTGACGGTGTCCTGGCCCGCGCTGCCCTTGGCCGCCCGGGGCACGTCCGTACGGATCTTGGACGAGCCGGCGACGGTCTCCTGCTTGTACTTCCAGTGCGCGGCGATGCCGTACTCGGCGCGGCGGTGCATGTCGAACGTACGGATCTGGAGTTCGACGGGCTTGCCGTTGGGGCCGATGACCGTCGTGTGGAGCGACTGGTACATGTTGAACTTCGGCATCGCGATGTAGTCCTTGAACCGGCCGGGGACCGGGTTCCATCGCGCGTGGACGGTGCCGAGCGCCGCGTAGCAGTCGCGGACGGTGTCCACGAGGACGCGGATGCCCACCAGGTCGTAGATCTCCGCGAAGTCACGACCGCGGACGATCATCTTCTGGTAGACGCTGTAGTAGTGCTTCGGGCGGCCGGTGACGGTCGCCTTGATGCGGGCCGCGCGCAGGTCGGACTGGACCTCGTCGGTCACTATGGCGAGGTACTCGTCGCGCTTGGGGGCGCGCTCGGCGACCAGGCGCACGATCTCGTCGTACATCTTGGGGTAGAGGATCGCGAAGGCCAGGTCCTCCAGCTCCCACTTGATGGTGTTCATGCCCAGGCGGTGGGCGAGCGGCGCGTAGATCTCCAGGGTCTCGCGCGCCTTCTTCTCCTGCTTCTCGCGCTTGAGATACCGCATGGTGCGCATGTTGTGCAGCCGGTCGGCGAGCTTGATGACCAGGACACGGGGGTCCTTGGCCATGGCGACGACCATCTTGCGCACGGTCTCGGCCTGGGCGGCCTCGCCGAACTTGACCTTGTCCAGCTTGGTGACGCCGTCGACGAGCAGCCCGACCTGGTCGCCGAAGTCGCGGCGCAGGGTGTCGAGGCCGTACTCGGTGTCCTCGACCGTGTCGTGCAGGAGACCGGCCATCAGCGTCGCCGGGTCCATGCCCAGTTCGGCGAGGATGGTGGTGACGGCGAGCGGGTGCGTGATGTACGGGTCGCCGCTCTTGCGCTTCTGGCCGCGGTGCCAGCGCTCGGCGACCTGGTACGCATTCTCGATCTGCCGGAGCGTCGCCGTCTCGATCTTGGGGTCGTTGCTGCGCACTGTCCGCAGCAGCGGCTCCAGAACCGGGTTGTACGGGTTCGAGCGCTGGACGCCGAGACGGGCGAGGCGGGCGCGGACGCGGTTGGACGATCCGCCGGAGCGCGCGGGCTGACCCGCCGCGGGACGGACCGCCGGGGTGGCCGCGGCACGCTCGGGAGGGGCCGGCTTGGGACGTGGCTGCTCGGCCGCCGAGTCGTCGGGCGCCGACTGGGCGTGCTCCACCGGCCCGCTCGCGGCGTTCCCTGCGGGCGTCTCCGCGGGGCCCGAGGCGGGCTCGGGCTTGGTGGAGGCGGTTCCCCCCAGGCGTTCAGCACTGGGGGCGAGTGGCTGGGCCTCGTCTGGCAAGAGGGCTCCTCGTGCGCGATCCGGGTCCCCCGGTCAGGCTCCGGAAACCCCATGGTAGCGAGCCCGGGCGCCGGACTCGCTGTCGGCCGCCGGGGGCGGCCTCGTACAGGGAGAACGCCAGAGGCGGGCACCGGATTCCTCCGGGCCCGCCTCCACGGTGTCCTACGGGTGTCTCAGGCCTTTCGGGGGCCTCTCCCGGGGTTTGGCTCCCAGGTGGTGCGCGGACGGGCCTCAGATCGTGAGGAGCGCCTGCAGGGGAGCTCCGGCCAGAGCCGACTCCAGACGGCCGCGGCCGCCGAGGAAGCCGAGCTCCATCAGCACGGCGACGCCCGCGACCTCGGCGCCCGCCCGGCGGATGAGCCGGAGCGAGGCCTCGGCGGTGCCGCCGGTGGCGAGGACGTCGTCGACGACCAGCACCCGGTCGCCCGCGCTCAGGTCCTCGGCGTGCACCTCGATCTCGGCGGAGCCGTACTCCAGGTCGTAGGCCTGCGACAGGGTCGCTCCGGGGAGCTTGCCCGCCTTGCGCACAGGGATGAAGCCGAGCCCGGCGCGGACGGCGACCGGTGCTCCGAGGATGAAGCCACGGGCCTCGAGACCGACGATCTTGGTGGCCTCGGTGCTCACGGCGATGTCCGCCAGGGCGTCGGTCAGCGCGCCGAACGCGGCCGGGTCGGCCAGGAGCGGGGTGATGTCCTTGAACATCACGCCCGGCTCCGGGTAGTCGGCCACGTCACGGATACGGCTGGACAGCAGCTCTTCGATGCCGGTCATCGGCGCTTCCCCGAGGGCCGGCCGCGGCCGCGGGCGCGGGACGCGGGCTGGTTGCGGGGGCCGACGACCGCCGGGGTGGCGTCCTCCGGCTCGTCGTCCTCGTACGAGGCGCCCGCGACCTGCGGCTCCAGGGACTCGCCCTTGGCGGCGGCCTGGGCCCGCTTGGCGAGGACCCGCTTGCGCAGGGCCTTCATCTGCGGCTCGCGCTCCTTGAGGTCGGCGACGAGCGGCGTGGCGATGAAGATCGAGGAGTACGCACCGGCCGCGAGGCCGACGAACAGCGACAGCGAGATGTCGTTGAGCATGCCCGCCCCGAGCACGCCGCCACCGATGAACAGCAGGCCCGCGACCGGCAGCAGCGCGACCACCGTGGTGTTGATGGAACGCACCAGGGTGCCGTTGATCGAGCGGTCGGCGACGTCGCTGTAGGTCCAGCGGGTCTGCTTGGTGATGTCCTTCGTCTGCTCCTTGAGGCTGTCGAAGACGACGACCGTGTCGTAGAGCGAGTAACCGAGGATCGTGAGCAGACCGATCACGGTGCCCGGGGTGACCTCGAAGCCGACCAGGGCGTAGATGCCGACCGTGATGGTGATGTCGTGGATCAGGGCGACCAGCGCCGCGATGGCCATGCGCCACTCGAAGGCGATGGCCAGGTAGATCACGACGAGGACCATGAAGATCGCCAGACCCTGCCAGGCCTTGTTGGCGATCTGGTCACCCCAGCTGGGACCGACCAGGTCGGCGTTGATCGACTCGGAGTCGACCTTCAGGTCCTTGGCGAGCTGGTCCTTGATCGTGTCCGACTTGTCGGTGTCGATGCCGGCGATCTGGACGCGCAGTCCGCCGTTGCCCAGCTTCTGGACGACCGCGTCGTGGCCGGAGGCGTCTTCCGCGAAGGTCTCCGCCTGGCTGACCGAGATGCTGGTCTTCTCGGTGGTGAAGACGGCGCCGCCCTGGAACTCGATGCCCATGTTCAGGCCCCGCACCGTCAGGCCGAGGATGGCCGTGATGGTGATCAGGATCGAGATGCCGTACCAGATCTTGCGCTTGCCGACGAAGTCGTAGCCGATCTCGCCGCGGTGGAGCCGGGCGCCGAGGGTGCCGAGTTTCGACATCTCACGCCTCCTTCGTGTCGACGGGGGCGGACGCGCGACGGGTGCGGCGCAGCGGCGGCTTGGCTCCCAGTCGCTTCGGGTCGAGGCCGGACCAGCTGTGACCCTCCGCGAAGAACTTCTTGCGGGCGAGGATCGTCATCAGCGGCTTGGTGAAGAAGAACACGACGACGACGTCGAGGACCGTGGTCAGACCGAGGGTGAACGCGAAGCCCTGGACCTTGCCGACGGTGACGATGAAGAGCACCGCGGCGGCGAGGAACGACACGAAGTCGGAGACCAGGATGGTGCGCCGGGCACGCGGCCAGGCACGCTCGACGGCGGGCCGCAGGGAGCGTCCCTCGCGGATCTCGTCCCGGATGCGTTCGAAGAACACGATGAACGAGTCCGCTGTGATTCCGATCGCGACGATCGCTCCACAGACGGCCGGAAGGTTCAGCGCGAAGCCGATGGCCGGACCGAGCAGCGCCATGAGCACGTACGTGAGGACGGCGGAGACCAGCAGGGAGGCGATGGCGATGACCGACAGGCCCCGGTAGTAGATCACCAGGTAGATGACGACCAGGGCGATGCCGATGGCACCCGCGATCAGACCGGCGTGCAGCTGCTCGCCACCGAGCGCGGCGGTCACCGTGGTGACGCTGGACTCCTTGAAGCTGAGCGGCAGCGCGCCGTACTTCAGCATGTTGGACAGGTCCTGCGCCTCGGTCTGGGTGAAGCTGCCGGAGATCTCCGCGCTGCCGCTCAGCGACTGGCTGACGGACGGGTCGGAGACGACCTCGCCGTCGAGGACGATGGCGAACTGGTTCTGCGGGGACTGCTGCTGGGCGAGCTTGCCGGTGATGGCGGCGAACTTCTTGGAGCCACCGGACGTGAAGTCCATGGTGACCTTCCAGCCCGCGGCGCTCTGGGTATCGAAGACGGCGCCGGCCTTCTTGATGTCCGTGCCGGACACCTCGGCCGGGCCGAGGACGTACTTCTGCCACTGGCCCGAGGAGTTGCCGCAGGCCACGGTCGGATCGGTCGGCTTGGCGCCGTCACCGGCCTTGGCGCGGGCCGCCGGGTCGGTGCAGTCGAGCGCGGCGTACTCGGCCTGCAGCTTGGCCGTCGCGGGGTCCGCGCTGGCGCTCGCGGAGGGCGAGGCGCTGGAGGAGGCCGAGGAGCTGCTCGCCGACGGCGTGGAGTCGGCCTTCAGGGCGTCGGTGACCGCGCGGCCCTGGGAGGTGGCGGTGGCCGACGGCGTCGCGGAGGAGGACGAGGTCGCCTTGTCCGTGGCCTTGTCCGTGGCCTTGCCGGAGGCGCTCGGCGACGGGCTGGCCGACGCCTCGGCCCCGGAGACCTCGGTGGTCAGCACGGGACGGAAGTAGAGCTTGGCGGTGGTGCCGACCTGCTCACGGGCCTGCTTGGAGTTCGTGCCCTTGGGGATGTTGACAATGATGTTGTCGCGTCCCTGGGTCTGAACCTCGGCCTCGGAGACACCGAGACCGTTGACACGGCGGTTCATGATGTCGACCGCGGTGTCCATGTTGGTCTTGTTGATCGCGTTGGGCTGGCCCGGCTCGTTCTTCGCCGTGAGCGTGATGCTCGTGCCGCCGGCGAGATCGATGCCGAGACGCGGAGTGGTGTTTCCGGAGGCGAACATCCCCCCGGTGAGCGCCGCGATGGCGATCAGGATCAGGGCCAGCGAGCGCCCCGGCCTGCTCTGGGCGCTCGCGCTCCGGCCCTTCTTAGGTGCTGCCACCTTCTCGTACTCCCTCTCGGGCCGCCCTGCGCCGGGTGAGCGAGGGACGGCCATGCCATGGTGTCGGGACTCCGTGCGAGAGCAGCACGTCCCGGGAGGTGCGGGCGCGGTCGGTCGCGCCGTGTTCCCGGGTCGTGACTACTTCGCGTCGGCCTCGCCGTCGGTCTTCTTCGCCTCTGCCGCGTCGATCTCGGAGGCCTTCTCGGCCTTCGCCTCGGCGACCTCGTCGGCCGGCTTGTCCGCCGTGTCCTTCTTGCCGAGGTCGAGGGGCTTGTCGTCGGAGGCGTCGGAAGAGGCGTCGGCGGCGGGCTCGTCGGTCTCGGTGAGGGAGGAGGCGTCGTCCGGCACGACGGAGCCGTCGTGCTTCAGGTCGTGCTCGATGCCGTGGACGATGCGGTTGTACTCGTCGTCCGTGAGGACGGCACCGATCGAGTTCTTCGCGAAGAGCAGGTCCACGCCCGGGGCAGCGTCAAGGAGAACCGTGTCCTCGTTGACCTCCTTGACAGTGGCGTACATACCGCCGATCGTGCGCACGCCGGAGCCGGGCTGCAGCTCGTTGCGCATGGAAGCCGCCTGCTGCTGCTTCTTCTTGGCCGACCGGGTCATCAGGAACATGGCCCCGATGAGCACGATGAACGGGAGGAGGGTCACGAGACTCACGGGTCGGAACTTCCTTCTTCGACCGCAAAGGTGAGCGGCCTGCTGGATGGGGGTATGTATGCCGTCGACAAGGGCGGCATCGGCGGAGTCTAAGCGAGTCCGCACTCAGGGAACAACGCTCAGCATGGCACCGGGGTTCCTGCCCCGGTACCTACGCGCGCCGTCACGCCCCGAACAGGTCCTGTTGTCCGTTTCCGCCTGCTGAGCGGCTCGGCGGCGTGAGGCCGAGATGTGTCCATGCCGCGGGTGTCGCCACCCGGCCACGGGGAGTACGGGCGAGGAGTCCCTCTCGTACGAGGAAGGGCTCGGCGACCTCTTCCACCGTCTCACGCTCCTCCCCCACAGCGACAGCGAGTGTGGACAATCCGACAGGGCCGCCGCCGAAAAGCTTGATCAGCGCGTCGAGGACACCGCGGTCGAGACGGTCCAGGCCCCGTGCGTCCACCTCGTAGACCTTCAGCGCCGCCCCGGCGATCTCCCGGGTGATGATCCCGTCGGCCCTGACCTGCGCGTAGTCGCGCACACGGCGCAGCAGGCGGTTGGCGATACGGGGCGTGCCGCGGGAGCGTCCGGCGATCTCCGCGGCGCCCTCGGTGTCGATCTCGACGTCGAGAAGGCCTGCCGAGCGGTGGATGACGCGCTCCAGCTCGGCGGGCTCGTAGAACTCCATGTGCGCGGTGAAGCCGAAGCGGTCGCGCAGCGGCGGCGGCAGCAGTCCCGCGCGCGTGGTGGCGCCGACCAGGGTGAACGGGGGCAGCTCCAGCGGGATGGCGGTGGCGCCGGGGCCCTTGCCGACGATGACGTCGACGCGGAAGTCCTCCATCGCCATGTAGAGCATCTCCTCGGCGGGCCGGGACATGCGGTGGATCTCGTCCAGGAACAGGACCTCGCCCTCCTGGAGCGAGGAGAGGATCGCGGCGAGGTCTCCGGCGTGCTGGATGGCGGGGCCGCTGGTGATGCGGATGGGGGCGCCCATCTCGGCCGCGATGATCATGGAGAGGGTGGTCTTGCCAAGGCCGGGAGCCCCGGACAGGAGCACGTGGTCGGCGGTGGCTCCGCGCGCCCGAGCGGCCCGCAGGACCAGGTCGAGCTGCTCGCGGACCTTCTCCTGGCCGATGAACTCGCCCAGGTCCTTGGGGCGCAGCGCGGCCTCGACGGCCTGGTCCTCACGGTCGGCGACCGATCCCACCAACCGCTCCGCGGCGGGGCCGACGAGCCCCTCGGCGGCGGCTTCGTCGGTCGTGTCGTCCCAGTTCATCGGTGGTGCCTCGCGGTCTCGTGGTGGTGGGGCGGTCGGCGGGTGGGCGGGCGCGGACCACACCGGGGCGCGCGACCGCCCTGGGGGCCGGGGCCGTTCAGCGGGCTCGGTTCAGGGTCTGCAGGGCGGCCCTGAGGAGCTGGCCGATCTGCGGGGTTCCCTCGGCGGCCTCGGCCTGCGGGGCGACGGCGGAGACCGCCTCGTCGGCCTCGCGGGTGGCGTACCCGAGGCCGATGAGCGCGGCGTGCAGCTGGTCGCGCCAGCCGGCGGTGACCGCCGTGCCGATGGCCGGGCCGCCGGGGCCGAGGGGCTCACCGAGCCGGTCCTTGAGATCCAGCAGCAGCTTCTGGGCGCCCTTCTTGCCGATGCCGGGGACGGCGATGAGCGCCTTCTCGTCGCCGGTGGACACGGCACGGCGCAGGGCGTCGGGGCTGTGCACGGCGAGCATCGCCTGGGCCAGGCGCGGGCCGACTCCGCTCGCGGTCTGGAGCAGCTCGAAGACCTGGCGTTCGTCGTCGTCGGCGAAGCCGTAGAGGGTGAGCGAGTCCTCGCGGACGACGAGGGAGGTGGCGAGCTTGGCCTGCTGTCCCGCGCGGAGCCCCGCGAGCGTATTGGGCGAGCACTGGACGGCGATCCCGATACCGCCGACCTCGACGACCGCGGAGTCGGGGGCGAGGGCGGCGACCGGGCCGCTGACGAAGGCGATCATGCGGTACGGCCTTTCGATGCTTGGTGCGAGGCGTGCGCGGCTGCGGCCTGCTGGAGTCTGTTCTGCGCGACGGCCTGCTGGGGCCGGTTCTGCGCGGCGGCCTGCTGGAGTCTGTTCTGGGCGGGGGCGCGCCAGATGTGGCAGATGGCGAGCGCGAGGGCGTCCGCCGCGTCGGCGGGTCTGGGGGGCGCGGCGAGCCGGAGCAGGCGGGTGACCATGGCGCCGACCTGGGCCTTGTCCGCGCGGCCGCTGCCGGTGACGGCGGCCTTGACCTCGCTCGGGGTGTGCAGGGCCACGGGGATGCCGCGCCGGGCGGCGCAGAGCATGGCGACGGCGCTGGCCTGGGCGGTGCCCATCACCGTGCGGACGTTGTGCTGGCTGAACACCCGCTCCACGGCGACGAATTCGGGTTCGTACTCGTCGAGCCACTGCTCGATGCCCTGCTCGATGGCGACCAGCCGCAGACCCAACTCGGCGTCCGCCGGGGTGCGTACGACGCCGACGCCGCGCATGGTCAGGGGCCGGCCGGCGACTCCTTCGACCACCCCGACACCGCACCGGGTCAACCCGGGGTCAACACCCAGCACCCGCACCCGAGCCCCTCCTTCGACGTCCCCCGGCCACCACCGGGAGATTCCCCGGTTCGTGCAGGCTATCGGGTGCCACTGACAGAGCGACGGCGCCGCCGGTGTGTGCCGTCGGCCCGGCGCC
>NZ_JBHWVI010000282.1:0-9784 GCF_042737005.1 Streptomyces sp. NPDC060027 | reverse complement strand
GTCCTCGTACTGGATGTACTTGGGCTTTCGGCCGGTGCGGCGAGAGTGCGTGCCGGGAGTCGCGACGGGGCGAACGTTGCCTGTCGCGGCACTAGTACGTGACGGTGATCGGGCTGTGCACACTGTGGCGTGGGAGTGTGATGGTCAGGACCTTCGAGGTGCTGTCCCAGTGGTAGGCGTGCGGGGACAGTCGCACGCCGGTGGCCGAGACCTTGGTGGGTGCCTGCGTTCCCAGCAGGGAGAGCGTCCACCGGCGCGTCTTCACCTGACCGCGGAAGGATCCCTTCGCCGGACGGATCGACACCGTGTGGTGCGAACCGTTCTGCCGGTACCGGATGGTCGTCGTGGCGCTGCGGCTCTTCTCTTTGCTGGAGCCGTTGTCCTCGTAGAGGCGGAACGACCCCGACGCACCGGCGGCGACGGTGAGCGTGACGTCGGTCAGGGGGTTGCGGTCGTTGCTGGACACGTTGTGGGTGCGGGTGGGCAGGATGCCGCCCGCCTTGATGAACACCGGCATCGAGTTCAGGTCGGTGGTCACCTCTCGGGTGACCCCGCCGGTGTAGGTCTCTCCGGTGAAGTAGTCGGTCCACCGGCCGGGCGGGAGCCACACCGAGGTGGTGGCAGAGGTGCCCGGCGTGGTCACGGGGGCGACCAGCACGTCGGAGCCGTAGAAGTACTCGCTGTTCGCGGCGGCGTACGCCTCGGGCTCGTCGGGGTACTCCAGGTAGGTGGGGCGGACGATGGGCACGCCGGTGCGGTTCGCCTCCTCGGCGAGCGTGTAGGTGTAAGGCAGCAGGTTCTCCCGGAGATTGAGGAACTTGTCGGCCGACTGCCGCGCCGCCGTGCCGTACTGCCAGGGCAGCCGGTCGCTGTGGTTGCTGTGCAGGCGGTCGATGGGCTGGAAGGCACCGAACTGGACCCAGCGGGCGTACAGGTCGTCGGGCAGTTTGTGCGTCGTGCGGGTCTGCCCGCCCTCGGTGTACGTCTCCGAACCGGTCAGCCCTGTCGTGTCGTTGTGTCCGCCGATGTCGTGGGTGATGGCAGCCATCCCGGTCGCGGCGGACTCCCCGGGGGTGTAGCCGACCGCCAGCTTCAATGTGCCCCACGTCGAGGAGGTGTCGCCGGTGAAGTGCACGGTGGTGCGCTTGTCCGCCCACGGCCCGGTCGGCAGCCCCTGCTGGCCGCTGTACCCGGCCGCCTGCAACGAGCCGTACGCACGCGAGAGTACGAATCCGCGGCCGAGGGTCTCGGCACTGGCGGTGGCGTACTGCTGATTGATCCACGCGTCCGGGGTCACGCCCGGCAGCGACGACTGCGATGCGTCACAGCACCAGTCGAGCCACCAGAAGTCGTTGCCCTGCCGGTCCATGGTCCGGTGCAGGTCCATGTACGCCTTGAGCTGGTCCGGGTCGCCGAAGTCGAAGGTGTAGCAGTTGTCCTCGACGCCGGCGCCCGAGGCGCAGCCGCCCTTCGTCAGCTTGCCCTTGGCCGTGGCCTGCGCCTGGGCGAACTGGGGGTCGGACGCGAGGATGCTGGGGTGCACGTTGAGTGTGTTGTGCAGTCCCTGGGAAGCGGACCAGTCGAAGAAGCCCTCGGGGTCGGGGAACTTCGCGGGATCCATCTCCCAACCGCTCCAATTGTTCACGGCTTTGAAGTCCGTGTCGGTGACCAGGACGTCCAGCGGGGTGCCCTCGGAGCGGAACGCCGGGAGGATGGTGTTCTGGTAGTCCGCGGCGGTGCGGTCGATGTACTCCGAGTACCAGACGCCGTAAGCCCACTGCGGCAGCAGAGCGGGCGGCCCGGTCAGCCAGGCCAGATCGGCGAGTCCCTGCTTGTAGTCGTGTCCGTAGCCGAAGACGTAGCCGTCCTGGTAGGGCGCGCCCCCATGGCCGGGGCGGGGCTCTGGCTTCTTCGTCGTGGTGTCGTACAGCGCTGACGGCGTGTCGTCGAGGAGATACCAGCCGTCCTGGTTGAGCAGGCCGGGTGTGGTGACGAGGGAGTCTTCGTTGCCGGTCACGCCGTCGAGACCGCGGCGGTATCCGCCCAGCGCGATGTGCGGCGGGGGAGCGGCCGCCGTCGGGGCGGCCACCGAGACGGTGTCCGCGTTGATGTGGCAGCTGGCCGCGCCGGGGCAGCCGAGGGTGATGTCGTTCGGGCCCGCTGCGAGAGTGACGGGCACCGAGGCCGACTGCCAATCGCCCCAGTCCTTGGTCGCGGGGAACGACAAGGTGGTGTCGGTGCCGGCGGCGGACACGGTGGCGGTGCGGGCCTGGTGGAGACCGTCGCCACCGACGCCGTTGGCGTAGCGGACCCGGAGGGTGTAGACGCCGTCGGCGGGCACGCCGACCACATGGGTCGTCAGACTCGATCCTTGGTTGAGCTCACCGACGAAGGCACTGCCGGCGTATCCCCTGTGGTCGGCGGCGCGGACCGCCGAGCCGCCGATGCGTCCCGCCTCCGCCTCGCAACTCGTGCCGTACAGGCAGTCCGTGATCGCGGTGCTGGAGGTGGGCGGGTATGCCTCGCCGGGCCGGACGAGCGCGACGCTGTCCAGATTGACGTTGCCGGAGTCCGAGGCCGTCCGGGTCAGGGAGAGCGTGTGGTGACCCGCGCCGAGTCGGACGCTTGCCGTGGCGACGTTCCAGGTGTCCCAGTTCGCCGTGGTCGGCAGAGAAACCGTCTGCTGAGCGCCGCCGTCCACGGCGAGCGTCAAGGTGCGCGTCCGGGTCTGGCCGTCACCTCCGCGGGAGTTGGCGTAGCGCACGTCGAGCTGATAGGTGCCGTCGTCCTTGATATCGATGTCAGCGGTCGCCGAGCTGCCTGTGCCTTCGAATCCCGCCGTGAAGCCGGTCCCGGTGTGGCCGCCGTGGTCGGAGGCGACGGAAAGCCCGTTGAGCTGGAGGCTCTCGGCCTCGCACAGTGTGCCGAGCGCGCAGGTCAGCCGCTGCCAGGGGGTGGCGGTCACGGGAGTGCCGCCCGCCGTCGAATGCACCGAGAGGTTCTGGGCGTCGAAGGGCCCGGAGCCGACCTTGTAGCGCAGACTCATCGCGGTTGTGCTGATGGTGAGCCAGCCGTTGGACGTCCTGGCGCTGTATGCGGCCGGTTCGAACCCGTCGCGGCCGATGGCGTTGAACGTCGGATCGTCGGTGAACTTCCGGTCGCCCGCGTATTCAGTGCGGATCAACGTGGGGGAGAGGATCTCGAAGCGGGCGTCCCCGGACGAGACGGTGGGGATGCGGTGGCTGCGCGTACCGTCAGCTGATGCTAAGTCGGCACCTGTCAGCGTCGTGGTGGCGGCGACAGCGAGGGCAGTGGCGACGCATACCCGCTGCCGTGGGGATCTCAGCCGTCGCCTCTTTGAAGCGGCCGTCATGCGCAACTCCGATCTGCTGTCGGTCGGGAGGCACCTCTCCGCCATGCCGGTCGGGACCCGGATCCAGCCTCCCGCTTGCGGTCAACCTCTGTACTGCGGGCATGTTCTGATGGGACGTCAGTGCAGGGCATAATCGGTCCGCGTAGCCCTCATCCGCTCTTTTCATCGTTGGAAAGCGGTCCTGGCATCAGAGCACGTCGTCTCTCGCGATGTCCATATGGCTGCCGGCGGAGTTCCGGTCCTGTCATGTCCGAGCGCCCGTGAGCCGATGGGCTGGTGCACTGCGCTTGGGTGCCATGCTGTGTCAGCTTCGAGCGGCATGCGGCATGCGGCATGCGGGATCGGCCGACTCAAGAGGCGCCACGCTGTCGTTACGCGACCCGACAAACTCGCGGTCCGCCACGAGGTGACCGTCCTCATCGCAGCCATCGACGAGTGGCTGTGACCCACAGCCGTCACACAGCGGGATCCACGTTCCACGCCTCAGGCAGATCGCTGCCGCAGAAGACGCACACGAAGGCGTCCTCGCGCACGATGTTGTGCTCCTGGCATCCAGGGCACCGCCGGAACACCACCTCATGGGTGAAGCCGGAGGGCCGCCTGAGCTCTATGCCGTCCAGAGCACGAGCGACTGCCGACCAGGAGCTGACGTCCGGGCAGTACCCGGTTGAGTGATTACTTACCTCGCCCACGACCCACCAGTCCGCCTCGCGCGTGAAGCCGATCTCGCCGGCGCTCAGAACCAGGTCTCCGCCGGCACAAGCCACGTGCTCGCTTCGTCGCGGCGCCAGCCGAAGCACACCGTCCGTGCAGACCACGAAGGTGAACGGCTCGGCCAGCTCCGCCACCGATCGTTCCGTGATCCAGCTTCCGAAGTCAGCCGCCGAGTTGATCAGGCACCCGCCGCTGCCAGGCCGGACCGCAGCCCTCAGCTCGACCGGACCGACGTAGCGATAGCTTCGCCCCCGCGCATTCACGTGAGCCAACCTAGAACACTTCCGACGCACGCCCTGGTACTCCAGCCGTAGATCGTGATCGCGTGCGAGTGTGACCATGCCGAGCCCGATCCTGACGCAGGCGGTCGTGGGACTCGGACGGAGAAGTCGGTGATCTTCTGCGGTGTCACCCGGACGATGAGCCGGAGCACCTCTTCCGGCTCGGTCGGCGGGTCCTCGCCGAGGTACCTCTGAGAGAGCTTGCGCGGCAGCGACTTCTCCCGGTCCTCGATCAGTCGTGACGTACGTGCGTCAGGGCATCCGGCGACCTGATCACGGCTTCGAAGTCGACCTCTCCCCGACCGATGTCCGCGATGCCCGGCAACGTACGCACCGCACGTACCGCTTCAGTCAGGTCGGGGGTTGTCAGGACAGCAGCCGCCGCAGAGTTACTCATCCCTGAACCGTAGGAAGGCACTCACCGGGGTCAACTCCGCCGGGCGCGGGCGAGGGTGTCGAAGACCCACTGACGAAACACAAGCCGCGGGAAGAACCGGCCCTCGACGTCGAACTTGAGCGAAAAGGACGGAGCCATCATCAAATCCCGGTGCACGGTGCGGACGGAGACGAAGGTGTCGGGAAGGTGCCCACGTGGTCCGGCCCTTCGGAGACGGCGTCCCGTGCCACGTCGCGCCACAGGGCGACGGCCCGGTCGAGGTCTTCGGGGTCCTCAGTGGCCTCGTAGCGGGTGTGCAGGCTGGCCGCCACCCCGACCGATCCCCCGGCCGTCGCGCGGCTGATGCGTCCCGAGATACCGGCCCCGGCGGATTCGGACTGGGGAGCCTCCGGGGTGCGCGCCCGGCAGGGCTTCCTCGTGTGGGAGCTGCCCGGTGGCGGTCCCCAGGCCGCGCCGACACAGCGCAGGCTCGCCGTTCTCGCACCGCCGGTATTGGAGGAGGAACTTGATGCCTGGCTCTGGAGCTCGGCGACACCGGGCCTGGTCCCCTTCACCCGCTACCTCGTCCACGCCGCCAAGACGCGTTACGAACGCCGTCTGCTGCTGTCCGGGCTGGCCGGGCTGCGCGACCTGCGCACAGGAGTCGAGGGCATCTGCGACTCGCTCTTCACCGACGCCACTGGCTGGAATCACTCCACGGCCGGACCGTCCGTCGACGCCCTTTCCCGCGCGCGCCACGACCTGCGGCGGCTCCGGGGTGCCTCGGGCGGCATGGCGGCATCGATGAGCGCACTGCGCGGACTCGCACAGACCCTTGAGGTGGCCACCTCCAACATGGAAGCCGCGGTCGGGGCGGACTTCCCCGGCCCCGACAGGGGTCCGCTCTCCCACGACCTGCGTACGGCCGCCCTCACCCTCGCCCAGGCGCGCGCGGAGGAGATCTACCTCTCCGCCGCCCACACCCGGGCCGGCGATGTCATCGCCCTCGCGGAAGCCGAGACCAGCACGCGCCTCGGCGAACACCAGGCCCGGCTGACGCTTCGGCAGACGTCCTTCCTCGGCGGCCTGTTGATGCTGCTCGCGGCCGTCCAGGCCCTCACCTACGAGCTCCCGCTCCCCGGGCCTCTCATGGCTCCCGTGATCTGCCTCCTCAGCAGCCTGGCGCTCGCCCTTCCCATGCTCTCCTGGCACTGGTCCCTCACGACGGCCCCACCCCGCCGCGCCCGCACCGCGGTCGTCGCCTGCGCCGCGGTCGGCGCATCCGCGGGCTGGCTCCTGTACTCCCTCACCACGCACCTCCTTCACCGGACCGACAGCCCCGGCCCGACCGTGCTCGCGGCCGCGGCCGGGGCCGCACTGCTCATGGCCGTGGACAGCCTCAGGGTCCGCAGCATCCGGCGGACAAGAGCCCGTCACACGTAGGACGACTGCTCCGGCCGGGCACCGCTCCTACGGCGAACCCTCGCAGGCACGGACATGTTCCGGTGCAGGGGTGATCGGCCCTTCAGGGCCGGTCTTCAGCCGGGTTCTTCCGCGGCTGTTCGTCGGACTCGTTGGAGGGGCGATCCGGCAAGACCGCCCTTGACACACCATCAGCGATCTACACTCCGAACGACGCCTCTGACCAGGCCAGATAGCGAACCGCTGCCGGAGTCCAGGCTGCCACGCAGTACCCGCCTCAACCCAGGAGTGCATGTCATGGTCGACCCCGCTCGGAAGCACCCGTACCCCGACGCACTCCGGTCGGACCAGGCGCCCGCGCCGCACGTGCTGCTCGCGCCGGTGATCGGACTTCTCGGCACCTGGGTCGGACGGGGCCGCGGAAGCTACCCGACGCTCACGGAGGAATTCGCCTACGAGCAGGAGGTCACCTTCAGCCACGACGGTCGGCCCTTCCTCCACTACGAGACACGCGCCTGGCTGCTGGACACGGACGGTACTCCGCTGCGCCCATCGGCCCGGGAGAGCGGCTGGTGGCGAATTCAGGCCGATGGACACGTGGAGGCGCTGATCACCCAGCCCACCGGCGTCGCGGAAATCCTCGTCGGCCGAGCGGCCGACCGCGCGGTGGATCTCACCACTCATCAGGTCGCGCTCGCCCCCACGGCCAAGGAGGTCGTCGCCACCCGCCGCCGGTACACCCTGACGGACGAGAACACCCTCGACTTCCTCCATGACCTGGCAGCGGTCGGTCAGCCCCTGCAACACCATCTCTCCGCACACCTTCGACGTGCGGGCGGAAGCTGAAACGCGCGGGTCAGCCACGGCCAGGAGGGCCGGGTCGGACGGCCGGTCGTCACCGGCCCCGTAGCAGGCCGAGGATCAGGGACGGCACGGCAGTGCGGCGAGGATGACGATGAAGCCTCCCTCGACGCTGCGGCGCAGAGACTCTCGCGGGGCGGGACGGTCCCCTCGGGTTCCGTCAGGGCGCCGCGCCCCTTGTGCGGCAGCGGTGGGCGCGCCGCTGCACGGGCGGCCGCGCGTACGATCAGCCCGTCCCCGCCCTGCAAGGAGTTCAGCCCGGTGACCGTCGTCATCCCGCCACCTCGTTCCGCCGCCGGTCTGATTCCCGTGCGGCGGCTCACCCGCATCGAGGAGGGCGAACGGCTGGGAGCACTGCTCTGGCGGGCGGGCGCCGGATGGCGGATGGTCAGCAGCGCTGTCCTCGGCGGAGGTATCGAGGAGCGGGCCTGGGTCCTGAACGCCCAGGTCTCCCACGGCTACCGGCGCACCGATCCCGCCCGGCACCTTGCCGAACTGGCCGCTGCCGTCGGCGTGCAGGGGCCGGGGGTCGGACTGATGACGGCCGCCGATGTCGCCCTCCACGGCAGCGCCCGTGACAGCGGTGCCGAGGCGGTCGTCACGGCCGGACTGGGGGTGAGGGGGTGGGCCGCGTCCCCGGCTGAGGGCGTACCCGTGCCCGTCGCGCCGGGCACGATCAACATCATTGCCGCGCTTCCGGTGGCGCTGAGTGACGCTGCGCTGGTCAACGCCGTAAGTACCGCTACGGAAGCCAAGGTGCAGGCTCTGCTCGATGCCGGATACGACTGCTCCGGCACACCCACTGACGCCGTGTGCGTCGCCGCGCGCAGCCCGTCTCCCGGGGACGAGGTGCAGGCCTTCGCCGGTCCTCGCTCGCTGTGGGGTGCCCGTCTCGCCAGGGCCGTCTACTCGGCCGTACGCGCGGCCGCTGCCGACGCGTGATCCGGTCTGTGGCACCAAAACAACTCGGCGGTACCCCGCTGGACGTCGGGCCGGGCCCGAGAGAGGGCCGGGACGCAGGGTCGGGCACGCAACGGCCGCGGCTCACCACCCGAGGCGGCACGATCCACTGCGGCGGGCCTGGCTTCAGGAGCAGCGGTCCGACCGAGGAGCCGCACTTGAGCAGTCTCGAGGGCCCGGCTCATCCGCGGCGGAGAACAACAAGGCTCCGGCAGTGCAACCATTGGCATCCCGAGGATGTCTTCCCTAGTGAAACCGTCTGTCCCCTTCACCAGGAACATCTGGGGGCGTCATGCACCATCACCGATCCCGTGCGGCAATCGTCGCGGGCATCCTTCTCACCGCAGTCGGCACCACAGTCCCCGCCTCCGCTGCCATGCGGCCGGAGGCATCTGCGAAGGCTCCGCCGTCGGCGCGCGTCGTCAACGCCCGTTGGGCCGGGCACTGCACCTTCGACCGGCTCGTCATCGACGTCCGGGGCAGCGCCCCGCACGTCAGCGTGAAGCCGGTCAAGACACTTCGCTACGATCCCTCCGGGAAGAAGGTCCCCCTCGCGGGGAAGTACTTCCTGGACATCAGGCTCTCTCCCGCGGTCGGCCACGACGCCGCGGGCAATGCGCTCTACAAGGGCCCCCGACTGGTGAAGATCCAGTTGTCCAAGCTCAAGGGTCTCGCCCTGACCGGAGACTTCGAAGGGGTGGTCTCCTTCGGAAGCGCGTTCCAGACCAAACCCACGTACAAGGTCTACAAACTGCACAGCCCCGAGCGCGTGGTCCTGGACTTCAACCACGCCAACCGTTGCGGGTGAGTGCCGGCCGTCGTTGAGGCGGCCGCCGCCCCTGTTGGGCGGCTGACATGGACTGGACCCGGGCGTCGATTCCCGACTCGGTGTCGATCGTCCCGAGTCCAGTACGTTCAGCCACGCCCGCGCGCCACTGTGCACGGCGGGCGTGCACGTTCACCTTGGCTGTGGTTCAAGGACATGGCCCGGCAGCCGCTGCGCTGAGCACCGTGTACGGGGGAGACTTCGCCCATGAGCACCAGGCGACGCCTCCTTGGCACCGGTCCGAGCACCACCACGAACACGTCGACGACGGATCCGGGACCGCGGCTTCTGCCCGCCGAGCGCGTCGAGCCGGATGTGCCGGTGCAGGAAGGTCCGCGGGACGGCGACCACGACCGGAAGGGCCGACGGAATCTGGGACCGGGCGTCGCGGGGAATCGAGCGAGTCGCTAGGCATCCGGAACATCCTCGTCGTGCCGGTCCCCATGGCGGGTGCGCAGGCGGGAGATGAGTGGTCCGCCGTAGCCGGCGGCCAGCGGCGCGAGGAACCACAGGACGTAGGCGTAGGAGAACACCCAGGCGAGACCGAGCCTCAGGACGAACCAAAAGCCCACCGCCCACGAACCATTGGCGTATCTACGGGCCTCCGCGACGTCGCCGATGACGAGACCGGCGTCCGCCGAGACCTCCTTGAGGGCGACCTCGCAGAAGACGATGCCCGCCATCGTGCCGGCGAAGAGGGTCTGCGCCATCGGATGGGAGATCGCCGACCCGATGACGGCCGTCGGGAACGGCAGGAACGCGACCAGCAGCAGGAACGGCGCATGCCAGAACGCGAGGGCCTTCGACAGCACGCGGATCCGGTCCATCAGTTGGTGGTGACGGCGCCACACCGACCAGAGGGATCGTGGACCTGATCCTAGTGCTGGATTCCTCATTGGATGTACACATATCGGCGCCGCAGGAGGCGGGTTGGTGGTGCGGGTCTTCCCCATATCCAGGGCCGGGCTCGG
>NZ_JBHWVI010000281.1:0-9882 GCF_042737005.1 Streptomyces sp. NPDC060027 | reverse complement strand
TACAACAACGTCCCCCGTGCACCCCGATAACTTATACATTCCGGAGAGACCCGGAACGCCCGGAGCGCCCGGCACACGCGGGACACCCGGAACGCCCAGGGAGACCGGGGTGGCCGAGGAGGCCGGGGAGGCCGGGGTGCCCGAGGAGGCCGGAGTGCCCGGGGAGACCGGGGAGACCCGGAACGCCCGAGACACCCGGGAGACCGAGGAGGCCGGGAGGCCCGAGGAGGCCGAGGTGCCCGAGGAGGCCGAGGTGCCCGAGGAGGCCGAGGTGCCCGAGGAGGCCGAGGTGCCCAGGGTGTCCGAGGAGCCCAGGGTGTCCGAGGAGCCCAGGTGCCCGGGACGGGCGGGGCCGGCTTGGGCGGAGGGGGTGGGGCTGCGCGGGCTCAGCAGGGCAGGCCCGGTCTCCCGCACCGCACAGTGGCCCCCGGCCAAGGCCGGGAGTCCCGAGAGCCCTGGCACGGGCCAGGGTTCCCGCGGTCTACCGGGCCCGCTCCACGCGGCGCTCGTCCCACACCGGCTCCTGTGTCTCCCGGACGCGGCCGTCCGAGCCGAAGACCAGGTAGCGGTCGAAGGAACGGGCGAACCAGCGGTCGTGGGTGACCGACAGGACCGTCCCCTGGTACGCCTCGAGGCCTTCCTGAAGAGCCTCGGCGGACTCCAGGTCGAGGTTGTCGGTCGGCTCGTCGAGCAGCAGGGCCGTCGAGCCCTCCAGCTCCAGGAGCAGGATCTGGAAACGCGCCTGCTGGCCGCCCGACAGCTTCTCGAAGCGCTGCTCGGCCTGGGCGGTCAGCTCGTAGCGGCGCAGCCTGGACATGGCGGCTCCGCGGTCCTGCGAGTGCTCGGTCCACAGGATGTCGAGGAGCGTGCGGCCCTCCAGCTCCGGGTGGGCGTGCGTCTGCGCGAAGTGCCCGGCCACCACGCGGGCGCCGAGCTTCCACTCGCCGGTGTGCGCGACGTCGCCGCCCGCGAGCAGCCGCAGGAAGTGCGACTTTCCGGAGCCGTTCGAGCCGAGGACGGCGACGCGCTCGCCGTAGTAGATCTCCAGGTCGAACGGTTTCATCAGGCCGGTGAGCTCAAGCCCCTTGCAGGTCACCGCCCTCACCCCGGTCCGCCCGCCGTGCAGCCGCATCCTGATGTCCTGCTCGCGCGGCGGCTCCGGAGGCGGTCCCGCCTCCTCGAACTTCCGCAGCCGGGTCTGCGCCGCCGCGTAGCGGGACGCCAACTCGTGGCTGATGGAGGCCGCCTGACGGAGGTTCAGTACCAGCTTCTTGAGCTGGGCGTGCTTCTCGTCCCAGCGCCTGCGCAGTTCCTCGAAGCGCGCGAACCGCTCCTGCCGGGCCTCGTGATACGTCGCGAAACCCCCGCCGTGCACCCAGGCGTCCGCGCCGGTCGGGCTGGGCTCGACGCTGATGATCTTCTGGGCGGCGCGGGCGAGCAGCTCACGGTCGTGGGAGACGAACAGCACGGTCTTGCGGGTCTCCTTGAGCCGCTCCTCCAGCCAGCGCTTGCCGGGTACGTCGAGATAGTTGTCCGGCTCGTCGAGCAACAGCACCTCGTCGGTGCCGCGCAGCAGTGCCTCAAGGACCAGGCGCTTCTGCTCGCCCCCGGACAGGGTCCGGACCAGCCGCCACTGCGCCTTCTCGTAGGGAACGCCGAGGGCGGCCGTCGTGCAGATGTCCCAGAGGGTCTCGGACTCGTACCCGCGGACCTCGGCCCAGTCGGACAGCGCCTGCGCGTAGCGGAGCTGCGCCGCCTCGTCGTCCACGGTCATCATCGCGTGCTCGGCGGTGTCCACGGCCTTCGCCGCCTCGCGGATCCGGGGCGGGGCCACGGAGACGAGCAGCTCCCGCACGGTCGTCTCGTCGCGCACGGACCCCACGAACTGCCGCATCACGCCGAGGCCGCCGCCCACGTTGACGGTCCCCCCGTGGGGCTTGAGCTCCCCGGAGATCAGCCGCAGCAGCGTGGTCTTCCCGGCGCCGTTGGGCCCCACCAGGGCCACGACGGCCCCTTCCCCCACCCGAAACGACACATCGCCGAGCAGCGCCCTCCCGTCGGGAAGGTAGTACTCAAGGTGTGCGGCTTCGAGATGTCCCATGGGCAGGCATTCTCCGGGGAGCGGCGGTGCGGGGCAAACGCGTATCCGCCCAGGGGCCCGGCACGGGGGCGAGCAACCGGCGGATCCGGGGTAGACGGACCCGCATGACCCCGACCCCAGACGTCGACCTCACCGCCCTCGTACCGGGCCGCCATGCCCTTCGGGACCGCCTCCTGGCAGTGGACTGCCGGGTCTTCGAGGCGGTCGCGGCGCGGCACTGGCCGGGCGGCGACCCGGTGCTGCCACGGCTGAGCCGCAGCGCGAACCACGGTGTCCTGTGGTTCGCCACCGCCGCCGCCGTCGCGGCGAGCCGCACACCGCGGGCCCGCCGGGCCGCCGCCCGGGGCGTCGCCTCGCTCGCCCTCGCCTCCGCCACCATCAACACGATCGGCAAGCGCTCGGTACGCCGCACCCGCCCCGGACTGGACCCGGTGCCCGCCGTCCGGCAGCTGAAGAGGCAGCCGATCACCACGTCGTTCCCGTCGGGGCACGCCGCCTCCGCCGCCGCCTTGGCGACGGGTGTGGCACTGGAGTCCCGCGGCTGGGGCGCGGCCGTCGCACCGCTCGCGGCGGCGGTCGCACTGTCCCGCGTCTACACCGGCGTCCACTTTCCGAGCGACGTCCTGGCCGGTGCGGCCCTCGGCGTCGGCGCCGCCTACGCCGTGCGGGCACTGGTGCCCACCCGGGACCAGGTGACTCCGGCCGGTCGGCCGCGCGTGGACGCGCCCGCGCTGCCCGAGGGCGAGGGCCTGGTCATCGTGGCCAACACGGGCTCGGGCAGCGCGGAGCGGGTCGGCGCGCTGGCCGCCGCGCTGCCCCGCGCGGAGGTGGTGGAGTGCGAACCCTCCGCCATACGGGAGGAGCTGGAGAAGGCGGCGAGCCGTGCCCTGGTGCTGGGCGTGTGCGGCGGCGACGGCACGGTGAACACCGCGGCCGAGGTCGCTCTGCGCCACGGCGTCCCCCTCGCCGTCCTGCCGGGCGGCACCCTCAACCACTTCGCCCACGACCTCGGGGTCGAGGGCGAACGCGATCTGGTCCGCGCGCTCCAGGAGGGCGAGGCGGTCCAGGTGGACGTGGGCCGGTTCGCGTCCGGCGACCAGGAGGGCATCTTCCTCAACACCTGCAGCCTGGGCATCTACCCGGAGCTGGTGCGCGAGCGGGAGAACTGGTCCAAGGTGATCGGCAGCTGGCCCGCCGGTGTGCTCGGCGCCCTGCGCGTGCTGCGCGCCGAGCATCACCCGCTGCGGGCCGAACTCGGCGGCCGCACACACCCGTTGTGGCTGCTGTTCGCCGGCAACGGCACCTACCACCGGATGGGCCTGGCGCCCGCCCGCCGCTTCGACCTCGCGGACGGACGGCTGGACGTACGGGTCGTGCACGGCGGCCGCCATCCCGCGATGCGTCTGCTGGCCGCGGCTTTCGCCGGGCCGCTGACGCGCTCTCCCGCCCACGCGGCCGTGCGGGTGGGGCAGTTGCACATCGACAGTGTCGCGCCGGGCACGCTTCTCGCCTACGACGGTGAAGTCACCGAGGTCAGCGGTGAGGTGACGCTGCGCAAGAGTCCCGAGGCGCTGACCGTCTACCGCCCGCTTCCCGCGCACTGAGGCCGGTCCCGCGCACGCACGCCGTTCGCCGCGCGCATTCGGGCGACGATCCGGCTCCGTGAGCCGGATCGGTATGCCTCGGCTCGAGCACATGCCTCGGCTCGCGCAACACCCCGTCCGAGACCGTCCACATGGCAAGATACAGATCTCATTATTCGACATGCCCGCGTACGGTGATGCCATCGCCTCGCGCAGTCGGCAGACGCCCGAGCGAGGCCCCGTAGGACGAGAAGGGGAACGGTCATGTCGAAGCCGCAGGAGACCGCCGTCTACACGCACGGCCACCACGAGTCGGTGCTGCGCTCGCACACCTGGCGCACCGCAGCCAACTCGGCGGCCTACCTGCTCGACTCGCTGAAGCCGCACATGAAGATCCTCGACATCGGCTGCGGCCCGGGCACCATCACCGCCGACCTGGCGGAACGGGTGCCGGACGGGCATGTCACCGGCGTCGACCACGCGCCCGGCATCCTGGACCAGGCCCGCCGGGTGGCGGCCGAACGCGGCCTGCGCAACGTCGACTTCGCGGTCGCCGACGTCCACGCGCTGGAGTATCCGGACGACGCGTTCTGCGTGGTCCACGCCCACCAGGTGCTCCAGCACGTGGGCGATCCGGTGCGGGCGCTGCGCGAGATGCGCCGGGTCACCAAGCCGGGCGGCTTCATCGCGGTCCGCGAGTCGGACTACTCGGCCATGACCTGGTACCCGGCGGTACCGGGCATGGCCGACTGGCTGGACCTCTACCTGCGGGTCGCCCGCGCCAACGGGGGCGAGCCCGACGCGGGCCGGCGTCTCAAATCGTGGGCGCTGGCCGCCGGCATCCGGGACATCGCGGCCACGTCGAGCACCTGGACGTTCGCCACCGAGAGCGAGCGGGAGTGGTGGAGCGGCCTGTGGGCGGACCGCACGATGGCCTCGGCCTACGCGGAGCGCGCCACCGAAGGGGGGCACGCGACCACGGAGCAGCTGCGGGCGGTGTCGGACGCCTGGCGGCAGTGGGGGCGACAGGAGGACGCCTGGTTCTCCGTGCTGCACGGAGAGATTCTCTGCCGAAAGGAAGCCTGATCGGCACAATCCCTGACGGCCCGAGATCCAGGAAGGGCTCTGGATCTCGGGCCGCGGTGCGTACGGCTCGGGCGGCGAGGGATACGTCAGGGCACGTTCAGGGAGGGGGGCGGTCAGGGCACGTTCAGGGAGGGGGGCGGTCAGGGCACGTTCAGGGGGACGGTCAGGGCGCATTCCTCGCGAAGCCCGTAAGGCCCGTGAAACCCGTAAGGCCCGTGGAACCCGTGAAGGAGTACGCCGCCCACGGTCCCGTGAGCACCACACGCACCCCCGGTTCCTCCCGCACGCTTCCGTTCACCCGCTCCACGAATTCCTCCGATTGCGCGCGCGGCACCAGATAGGCGGCATCGAGCACATTGGTGTCCGCCGCCTGAGGAGAAGCCGGATTCTGCGGGGTGCGCACCAGGGATTCCTCGGCACACCGGGAAAGGGTGCCGTGCAATCGGTGCGTGAATGCATCCGCGCGTTCCCGCGTTCCACCGGAGGGCCCGGCGGTTTCGGCGTACACCTTCACGCCCCATTCCACCCGCCCGTCGAGCCGGTCGAGGGTCCGCAGGAACTCCTCCTCGCGTTCCTCCATCATCACGCGTACGCCGCTGTCGTCCCGGAGCACGGTGGCGAGCCTGAGCGGCAGCGGGCTGGAGACGGCGGTGAGCGCGTCGACGACGCCCTGGTGGGCGCGGGCCGTCGCCTCCAGCCACTCCACGTCCTCCAGCCGACGACGCAGCGACTCCGCGGCGAATTCCTCCTCCGGGACCGAGCCGACCACGGCGATCAGGTCGCCGTGGCGCAGCAGCTTGGGCGGGACGCCCGCGACCCCGGTCAGTTCGGCCGTCAGCGCCGCCGGGAAGGGGCGGCAGATCGCGTAGACGTAGCGCAGAGTGGTCATGAGGTCTCCTCCCGCGGGTCCACGCGGCTCCGGCCCCACGAGCCGGTCACGCAACTCCCGTTCCTGCTGGGCGAGTCGGGCATGTCGAGCACCCCATGTCGAGCACCCGTCGAAGCGGCGCGGCCGCCGCCCGCCCGTCCACCCGGGGGGGCGGCGAGCGGCCCCCACCGCCGTCGGAGGGACGCGAGGGCGGCCCCCGCCACCGTCGGCGAGGTGCGACGACCGGCCCGGACCGTCGGGACCGTCGGCGGCAAGGGGCGTGAACGCCGTCCCGCACCCCGGTGGGCGGGATGCCAGAGCCGGCCCGCACCCCGGTGGGCGGGATGCGAGAGCCTGGCCCGCACCGTCCGCTCACTGACCATGGTGCCCTCCGGTCTCCGGTCAGCGCACCACGGCCGTCTCCACCAGCAGCCGCGCCGCCGCCGCGATCGACTCGGCGTCGATGCCCGCGGCGTGCAGCTGCTCGGCCGGGCTCGCGGAGCCCGGCATCGTACGGACGGCGAGGCGCACCAGGCGGGGCACGGGGCGGCCGTCCGTGAAGGCGTCGAGCACCGCGTCCCCGAGACCGCCCTCCTCCCGGTGGTCCTCGATAGTGACCAGGCAGCCGGTCTCCTCGGCGGCCTCGCGCAGGGTCGCGCGGTCCACCGGCTTCACGGAGTAGAGGTCGATCACGCGGGCCTGGATGCCCTCGCGGTCGAGTGCCTCGGCGGCGGCCAGCGCCTCATGGACGGTGACGCCTGCGGCGACGAGCGTCAGCCGGTCCGCGCCGGAGGCGCGCAGCACCTTGCTGCCGCCGACCGGGAACTCCTCGGTGGCGCTGTAGATGACGGGGCTGTCACCGCGCGAGGTGCGCAGATAGCGGATGCCCTCCAGGTCCGCCATCGTGGCGACGAGCTTCGCGGTCTGGTGGGCGTCGCACGGGTACAGCACGGTCGAGCCGTACACGGCCCGGAACATCGCCAGATCCTCCAGGCCCATCTGCGAGGGCCCGTCCTGGCCGATGGAGACACCCGCGTGCGAGCCGACGAGGTTGATGCCGGAGCCGCTGATGGAGGCCATCCGGACGAAGTCGTGGGCACGGGTGAGGAAGGCCGCGAACGTCGAGGCGTACGGTACCCAGCCCCGCGCGGCCATGCCGACGGCGGCGGCGACCAGTTGCTGCTCGGCGATGTAGCACTCGAAGAAGCGGTCGGGGTGCTTCTTGGCGAAGAACTCGGCGCGCGTCGAGTCGCTGACCTCACCGTCCAGGACGACGATGTCGCCGCGGGCGTCGCCGAGCGCGGCGAGGGCCTGCCCATAGGCGTCCCGGGTGGCGATCTCGTCGCCGGTCTCGTACCGCGGCAGGTCGAGGTGTCCGGACCGCACGGCGTGCGACACCCGTGCGGCGGGGGGCTGGTGGACCTCCACATGGTGGTCGCGTACACCGCCGAGCTCGGCGATCGCCTGAGCGGCGTCGGGCAGCGGTTTGCCGTGCAGCCCCTCGCGGTCCTGGACCGATGCCACGCCCTTGCCCTTCAGGGTGCGGGCGAGGATCGCGGTGGGTTGTCCGCCGGTGGACTCCGCCTCGGTGAACGCGCGGTCGATCGCTTCCACGTCGTGGCCGTCGATCTCGACGGTGTGCCAGCCGAAGGCCCGGAACCGGCGGGCGTACGCGTCCAGGTCGTGCCCGTGCCGGGTCGGCCCGCGCTGTCCCAGGCGATTGACGTCGACGATGACGGCGAGGTTGTCGAGGTGCTCGTACCCGGCGTGCTCGGCGGCCTCCCACACGGAGCCCTCGGCGAGTTCGCTGTCACCGCACAGCACCCAGATCCGGTATCCGGTGCGGTCGAGCCGCTTGCCCGCCAGCGCGACGCCGACACCGACGGGCAGTCCCTGGCCGAGCGATCCGGTGGCGGTCTCGACCCAGGGCAGCCGCCGGGGCGTCGGATGCCCTTCGAGCCGGCTGCCCGCCTTGCGGAAGCTGAGCAGCTCGGCCTCGCTCACGGCGCCGGCCGCCTTGTACGCGGAGTAGAGCAGGGGCGAGGCGTGCCCCTTGGAGAGGATGAGGCGGTCGTTGCCGGGGTGCTGGGGGCGTTCGAAGTCGTAGCGCAGATGCTTGGCCAGCAGGACGGCCATCAGGTCGGCGGCGGACATCGACGACGTCGGATGTCCGGAGCCGGCGGCGTCGGCGGCCCGCACGCTGTCGACGCGCAGTTGCTGGGCCAGATCGATGAGTTGGCGGGTGTTCATGATGTTCCTTCCGAACGGCTCACGGCTCCTGGACTCGGACGTCCACGGTCCGCGCCCGATGCGTGCCCGGTGTCTCCTGCGGCTCCGGCGTCCCCCGCGTCCGAGGCGCCGGGAACCGCGGATGCTTCAGGTGCTCCAGGCACTTCAGGTGCTCCAGGCACTCCGTGCGCAGCGGGTGTCCCGGGCACTCCGCGCGCCCCGGGCACCCCGGCTGTCTCGGGCACCCCGGGTGTCTCAGGTGTCTCAGGTGTCTCAGGTGTCTCAGGTGTCTCAGGTGTCTCGGGCGCCCGGGGCGCTCCGGGCGCTCCGGGCGCTCCGGGCGCTCCGGCCACCCTCGCCAACTCGGGCGAGGCGGTGTCGAGCGGCACCGACCACGAGCGGACCAGGCCCAACTGCACGGCCTGGCGCGGCAGTACGGCGTCCAGAAGCCAGTCGGCCGCGACACGGACACGGTTGGCGGGCATGGCTGCCAGGTGGTAGCCGCGGGTGACGGCTGCAGCCGCCGGCCCCGCCAGGGGGATGCCCAGCGGATTCGCGGCGGCCTTGACTCCCCCGAGATCGACGGTGAAGCCCAGGTCACGGTGGCGGTAGGCGCGCCGCTCGCCGATGCCGAGGGAGGCGGCGACGTTGCGGCCGGCGATCCTCCCCTGGCGCCAGGCATGCTGCGCCGTCATCGGCGTGTACTGGCCGGGCTTCTCCAGATCGGGCACCGCCGCCGCGTCCCCGCAGGCGAACACCTCCGCATGGCTCGGTACCTGGAGATGCGGATCGACGAGGAGCCGCCCCTTCTCGAGGGGCCGCCCGAGTCCCTCGACCAGCGGATCGGGCCGCACTCCGACGCACCACACCAGCGTCCGGGTCTCGACGAACTCCCCGTCGCTGAGCCGCACTCCATCGGGGGTGGCTTCTTCGACCGACGTCCCGGTGCGTACTTCGACACCGCGCTGCCGCAGTACGCGGTCGGCGGTGCGCGAGAGTCGTTCGTCCAGCTCGGGCAGCACGCGCGGGGCGACGTCGAGCAGCATCCAGCGCGGTGGCGCTCCCTCCCTCAGCGACTGCTTGCGCACCAGCGCGTCGGTGAACAACTTTCCCTGGGCGGCGACTTCGGTCCCGGTGTACCCGGCTCCGACGACCACGAAGGTGCGGCGCGCGGCGCGGCTCTTCGGATCGTCCGACGCGGCGCCCAGCTCGATCTGCCGGGTCACGTGGTCCCGCAGATACAGCGCTTCGGGCAGCCCTCGGAAACCGTGCGCGTGCTCGGCGACGCCGGGTACGGGCAGCAGTTTGTTCACGCTGCCGACGGCGAGGACGAGACGGTCGTACGTCAGTGTGCCGCTGTCGCCCTCCGGGCCGGAGTAGCGCACGGTGCGCGCGTCGAGATCGATCCCCTCGGGCTGCGCCTCCCCGAGCACGAGGCGTACGTGAGGCAGTGTGCCGGAGAGCGAGACGGTGACACGGCGTGGCTCCAGGACACCGACGGCGACCTGGGGCAGCAGCGGCACATACAGGAAGTAGTCGGTCGGGTTCAGCAGAGTGACGTCGGCCTTGTGCCGGACCAGCCGCGACAGGACGCGGGCCGTCCGGTACCCGGCGAAGCCGGCGCCGACGATCAGAATGCGGGGTCGACTCACGGTGCTCCTCTGGCGGTGTCGCTCGTACGGACTTTCCGCGTCCCCCTGACCGAGAGGCCCAAACACGGGCACCCTCGGCGTTTCACAACATCAACGGGCTCCGGCGCGTGACACGGCTCGGCGCCCACGCCTCGGGCCATGGGGCTGTCGACCCGCGTACAGCGCGGCAGCGCCCGAGGCCGGCGTACAGGGCGGCGGTCCGGCGCTGTTTGCGTGTCCGCTCGCGCAGCAGGGAAGCCGGCTCACGAAGTCTCTGATGGTCAGTCATAAGGTTGACACAGCGCCGTGTTTGTCAGGCAACAGTGGTGGTGGCACTCTCATGGCTCCCCCCAAAAAGAGGAGCGTGCCTCCGCCGGGGCCCTG
>NZ_JBHWVI010000280.1:0-9900 GCF_042737005.1 Streptomyces sp. NPDC060027 | reverse complement strand
GGGACAAAGAAGGGGCTGCCTGTAGTACTTGGGTGCGCCTTACAGAGCGAAGAAGGAGCCGCTGCGCGGCGCGACCTTGGAGCGGCGTTCCGCCGAACAGCAAGAGGAGCACGTGCTCTTCTTGCTGTTCGCGTGAGCGTGCGGATCGCGGGTCAGAACGCCCGCGACTGCTCATGGGGTGGTAGAGCGGCCGTGCGGGTCATTTCGAGGTAGCGGCCCGCTTTGGTGCGGCCCGAGTCGATGAGCACACCCCGGGCCGCCAGCGTCGGTTGGAGGCGCTTGAGGCGGTCGGAGAGGACTTTGCCGGTGGTAGGCCACCCCTTGGGTAGGGGACGGCACTCGTCCCCGCTGTAGACACTGCTGAGGCAGAACAGCCACTCCGTGGACGTCATCTGCTGCGCGCCGCCTGGCTCGATGGTCTCGGCGTGCCTGAGGACGGTCTGCGCGAGGAGGTCACCCTCGATCACGTCGTCGTTCAGGTCGTCCAGACTCACCCGGTACGCGGGCAGCGCCCCGAGACCCGTAGCGGCGTCGAGCTGCGCGCACAGGTGCGCGAAGTCCGCCATCCGCAGGTCGGTGGGAGTCTCCACCTCTACGGCGCGCACCTTGACCGTGAGGTCCAGGAGCGAGCCGAGCACGACCGGCAGCACTTCCGCGTAGTCCGCCCACAGTTCGGCCTCGGTGCGCCGCACCCGGGGCCGCTCCAACCGCAGAGGCAGGAGCCGTTCGGCGAGGTCGGGGCGGATGACGCCGACGTCGATACCGGTCAGCAGTAGAGGCCGGCGGTAGCCGACGCGGAACACGTCCCCGTCGGTGAACAGGGCGCGTTTGACGCTTTCGGCGCCGGTGACGATGCAGCACATGGCGTCGGACAGGTCCGGGGTCATGTGGGAGAGGTTGTCCAGGGCCGTGACCCAGCCGGCCGCCACCGCCGCGATCAGGTTCTCCTCGTCCTTCGGTGCCCTGCGCAGGTCACCGCTCATGCCCTCGATGATCCGTACGAGCATCCGGCCGCCGGTGGACTTGCCCGCGCCCTGCGGGCCGGTGAGGAACGGCGCTGGGACGGGCACGGACGGTCCGAGGCAGCCGATGAGCCAGGCGATGGCCAGGCATTCGGTCTCGGCGTTGGCGAAGTTGCACAGCCTCAGCAGCAGGTCGATGCCTTTGCCGTCGGTGTCCTTGGCCGGCAGCGGGAGTTCGCCGGTGAGCTGAGTGCGGCGCCAGCAGACCTCGCGCGGGTCGGGGGTGAGGATGTCCCAGCCGGTGGGGTGGATGCGGACGGACTGTCCGTCGTTGCGGCCCAGGTCCAGCCACGTCGCTCCGTCGAATCCCGGGGCGACGCGGATGTTCACGGGCTGCACGTCCTCGGTCAGTGCGAGTGCTTCGATCAAGTCCAACGCCTCTTTGAGGGCGGTCCCGTTGAACACGCCGACCCCGTCCTTGAACAGGCCGACCATGAGTTCCTGGCGGTGGCTGCCCGTCGTGCCCTGTGAGCGGATCGGACGGGCCACGGGGTGGCCGTTCTTCTGCGCGTACACGGTCCCGTCAGCGGTGCGGAAGTACCGGAAGTGCTCATGCGCGTAGTCCGCGATGACCTCGCGGCCGGGGTTCTTGTCGTCCTCGGACATGGTCACAGTCCCAACGTGGTCAGGGCGTTGGTCCACGCGTCGGTGCAGTGCCGCGGCGATTCGCCCTTGGCCTGCGCTGCGGTGAACAGCCGCGCGATGTGGACGTCCGTGAGGCAGCCGCACCGGCCGTGCTTGGACAACACCGCGAGGAACGTCCGGTAGACAGTGGCGTGCACCACCTCACGGGCTCCGGTGATGCGCTGCTCCGCCATGGCGATGCCACGATCCAGATACATGGGCGTGCGGTGAGGGCACCCCCCGCTCCCGGCCAGTGCGGGCACCGTGACAGCCGCCGGTCGGACCGTGGAGGGTTCCTTTACGGTCAGCGCGCGCACGACGTCCGGCAGTGCCGTGATGGTTCCGGTGCCGGGCCCGAGCCACCGCGCGTACTGCATGGACGACTTGATGTCGACGCCGGGCCGTACAGCGTTGGCGGACTGCATGGCGCCCTGGTAGAGCCAGTGTTCGCCCCGGGTCGTTGGCACGGTCCGTGTGGCGGGCAGGCTCGCACGGGCCCACGTGATGGCTTCGGCGTTGTCGAGGTCCACGACGGTGAGGCCGGCGCCGCCGGGGTGGTAGGCCACGCCTGCCGCTTCCCGCCACGCCCACGTCGGCAAGTTGATGACGCCGGGGTCGGTGATGGCGGCGGCCCAGCCGTGGCACGGGTTCGGACAGGTACAGGGGCCGGGGGTCTTCATGTTCGGCCGGCCACCACAGACGTTCTTGGCGCAGGCCGGGCAGTTCCCGAACGGCACCTTCCCCGCTCGTAAAGGCAGTACGGGCACGCCGGAGGCTGCGAGACGGAGGGCGGTGCTCAAGTGGTCTCGCCGGATCGGGGCGGGATGGGTCATGCTGACGGTCTCCTGCTCTTTTGGAGGGATGGGAGAACCCGGGGTGGGCGTGGCTTGTGGTGAGACGGCGCTCGCCGCGGGTAAATCGGTGCGGGGGTTGTCGGGGCCCGGTAGGGCCGTTGTCAGTGGTGCCGGATAGGTTCCGCGCTATGGCGACTGATGACCTTGCTCCGGGCACGATCACGAACCGCACTGAGATGAAGATCCGGTTTGGTGGGGGGATCCAGGGAGGAATCCAGACCCCTGCAAACGGGGAGACGGTGTTGGCCTACTCCGACCCCTCGCAGGGGGTGAAGTACGGCTACACCTTCGATGGCTACGTTGAGGACGACGAGCACGGGCCGTTGTTCCACTACACCGGTGAAGGTGTAGTGGGCGACCAGAAGATGACGGACGGCAACAAGGCGCTCTTGGACAGCGTCGAGGATGGTCGCGCCGTGATGCTCTTCGTCGCAGCCAGCAAGAAGGGCACCCCTGGAGGGGTGAAGCAGTGGTTCGTCGGACAGAGCGTGGTCGACCCGGTGCTTCCCTACGTGGAGCGGTGGGCGCCGGGTCAGGACGGCGTCATTCGGCGTGTGTTCGTCTTCCGGCTGCGTCCCTCGGACGGCGTGACGTGGGCGCTTCGTGATGAAGACGCGTTGCCCCCGGCAACGGTGGATCACATCGTTGAGTTGTCGGCCAGTCCCAAGGCCTCCGCGCCTGTGGCGAAGAAGACGGGGACCAAGGACAAGAAGACGGAGAAGCACTCGACCTCGACCACGGTGGCCAACATCATTGGCGGCGAGCGCGAAGTTGTGCGCCGTGAGGGCCAGTTGGTGACGGCGTTCGAGGAGTTCTTGACCGCAGCAGCCCACCAGTTCAAGAGCTTTCAGATCACTGTCGAGGGCGAGAAGGGTGCCCTCGTACCGGATCTGTACGACGTGACTGACAACGTGCTGTACGAGGCCAAGGGGAACGCGACACGTAACGCCGTGCGCTTGGCGATCGGCCAGTTGCTCGACTATCGCCGGCACTTGGAGGTTCCCGATGGCTTGCGTCTCGCGGTGCTGCTGCCTGAGCCGCCCAGTGACGACGTGCGCAAGCTGCTGGCCACGGAAGAGATCGCGCTTGTGATCCAGGCTGAGGAAGGCTTCGCCGGCTTCCCGCTTTCGTGAAATCAGGCGTTGGTGCCCCTAGCCTGCTCAGGCTAGGGGCCGCCTGTTCGGGTGGAGGGATGAGGGAACCGGGGCGGGCACGACTTGTGGTGAGACGGCGCCCGCCTCGGGCGTAGCTAGCCGTAGAAGCTGTTCCGCTTGATCACGGCCTTGCGGATGTTGACCGTGCTGCCGCGCCCGCCGCTGATGGAACGGGCCGGAGTGCGCCAGGCGAGGACCGCGAGCGCGATCCACATGACGGTGCCGGTGCCAAGCCCCGCGGCGGCGTTGATGATTTCGCCGATGCCGTAGCCCACGCCGGCGGAGAGCGCCCCGCCTCCGAGTCCGGCCCCGAACAGGCGTTGTGCGACGGGGTCCAGCAGGGGCAGCGGGCTCAGGTCGCGCGGCTCGGGAGCGAGGACCGGGGCGGGGGCGAGGTGCTTGGCCATGGGAACCAGGCGCCCGTACGCGTCGGGTACCCACACCACCGGGCCCCGTTCGGCGGCCAGTTCAACGGCCGCCGGGGTGGGTGCGTAGAGGGTCAGTGATGCCGGGTCGTATGCCGGGGCGGCCGGGAGGTCCGGCCGCAGGGCGGGCGTGTGCTCGTTCACGGCGGGTCTCCTCAGTTGCCGAGGGCGGACAGCGCGTCGGCGGACGCCTGCACGACGTCGTGGATGCGTTCGTACGCGCCGGTCCCGGCGACGAAGAACCCGAACAGGAACAGGACCAGGGCGGCGCCACCCCCGGCGGACCTGGTGCGGACGGCGAGGGCGGACGCGGCGCCGAACAGCAGCACGGCGGAGATGTTCAGGATCATCGGGAGCCTTCCGGGTCAGCGACTGGTGCAGGTGGGGTAGACGGAGCCGCGGAAGCAGCGCTTGTAGTCGTCGCGGGTGACGCGGAATTCCTGGCGTCGGCCGTCGGTCGTGGTGATGGTCAGCCGGTAGCGCCAGCCACCGGACTTGAAGTAAGCGCTGCTGCGGTCGCTCACGGTCCCGGCCGGGCCGGCGCCGTAGCTCGGGTTGCACGCGGTCAGGACCGAGGCGGCGGCGAGGGTCTTGCGCATGGCGAGGTCCTCCGGGACGTGGTCAGTTGGTGGTGCCGGCGCGGTAGATGCGGGCCCAGCGGTTGTAGAGCCAGCGGCCGGCGCGGATGCGTTTGCCGGTGGCCTTGCAGCGGCGGCAGTCCTTGCCGCGCTTGAGGCGTCCCTTGCGGTCGGTCTTGAGGGCGTGGCCCATGCCGCGGCACTTGCGGCAGTTGCCGAACGGCGAGCCGGCACACACAGCGGCGTAACAGAACGTGACACCGAGCAGGAGGGTGATAGCGAGCAGGGCAGGGGGCACGAGGGGCCCTTCCAGGCGGTTTCCAGGGGTTTCCGCAGGTGGGCCGCTATCCGCTAGCGGCCTGATCACAGCAGGTTTGGGGCGCTAGCGGGGCCGCTAACGTTAGCGGGGTGTGCCGCTAGCGCTAGCGGCCCCGGACCCTCAGCCCGCGTCCTGCTTTCCGTCACGCTCCGCGATCGCGGTGGTGATGTGGGAGCGGTCGATGCCGCGCCGGTTGACGACCTTGCCGTTCCCCCGGCGTCCCACCTGGATCGTGGCCACGCCGTGCGGCTTCAGCGCTGCGGCGAGCCCTTCGGGGTCCCATCCGTCGTAGACCTCCGGCCGCAGCTCCGCGAGCCGCGCAACGACGGTCTCGGACCACAACTTCGTCTCCTTGACGGGGACGACGGCGAGGATGTCGGCGAGGAGGTCGTACGCGCTCGCGACCGTCTCGGGCTCCTCCCCCAGGGCGTGGCCGGAGAGGGTCCCTGCCTGCTCGCGCGCCTTCCGCGCGCGGGCGGCGATGCTGTCGGCTCCGGGCCCGTCGACGTACACGGAGCCCACGATCCGGGCGTCGGAGCCTTCACCCACGAAGTAGTGGATGCCTTTGTCCCCCCACGCGAACATCGTGGCCCGCACGCCGCGCTTGTACGCGGACGTGCCGAGGACCATGTCGTTCTCCAACTGGCCCATGACCTTCAGGCACCAGCGGGCGGACGCGTTTGCGGAGATGCCTGTGGGCAGTGCCTTCGCGTCGGGGCGCTGGGTGGCGAGCAGGAGCACGATGCCGGTGGCCGGTCCGCGTTTGACCAGGTCGGTGGCGATCTCCTCGAACTCGTCCTTGTGCTTGGGGTGTTCGAAGAGGACCTGGCACTCATCCACCCCGATCACGATCGGGTGCAGGCCAAGGGAGCGCTTGTCGGCGAGTTCGCTGGTCACCTTGGACTCGGGGCAGATGTCCCGCGGGAGTGAGCGGATCACCTTGGTGCGGCGGCGCAGTTCCTCCCGCAGGGCGCGGAAGTCGTTGAGCGCGTACTCGATGGCGTCGTCGTCATCGCCCGCGGCGTGGCGGTGGGAGACGGCGTTGCCGACCGGGTCGAGGTCGCCGGTGCCTTTCATGTCGTAGGTGTGCAGCTCCGCGCGCGGGTCGAGAGCGGCGATGAGCAGCAGCAGGCGGAGCAGGAAGGTCTTGCCCATCCGCGGGATGGCGCCGATGATGCCCGCGATGTACATGAGGGTGACCGCGACCCAGCGTCCCCGCTGGTCGGTGCCGTAGGCGACGGGCTTGAACAGGTTGACGCTGCCGCTGTTCATCAGTGGCCACTTGGGCTTGCGGGAGGTCGACATGTCCTGGTCGCCGACCCACAGCACGAGGTGCCCGGTGTGCTCGTTCGGCACGGCCTCGGGCCACACGCAGCCCAGCGGGCGGCGTAGACCGGAGGCGAGCCGGTCGCGGCGCTCGATGACGTCCGTGACGGTCACGCCGTAGGGGAGGTTGCCCTCCGCCCGCCACCCTGGACCGTCCCGGGTGATCGGTGCGGTGAACTCGAACCCGTCGCGGCCCTTGCCCTGCGCCTGGTTGATCGCCGGGATACCCAGCGCGCCGAGCGCGCGCAGCACGATGTCGCTGGTGAGCTTGACCGCCTTCGGCAGCTCCACCGCACGGTGGACGACCGGAGCATCCGCACGGCGGCCGGCGCCCCCGAGCGCCATCACGACCGCACCGACCGACACGGCCTGAAGCCAGTCGGGGGCAAGGACGTAGAGGGCAAGCGCGGAGCCGAGCCCGACGAACATGGCCAGCACAGCGACCAAGGTCCGCAGCCGCACCCGTCCGTCACGCTGCCGCGACAGCTTCAGATACTCCGCCGCGTCCTCACGCCGGACCGCGGCGAGCCGGACCGGCTCGCCCTCGCGGTCGGCCACCCACCGCATCGTGCCCCCGACGAACCGGGCCGCGCCCGTCGGTGCCTGGAAGGCGAGACGGGCGGCGTAGACGGGGGTGCGGAGCGCGTGATAGCCGAGCGAGTGGGCGTAGTGGCGGGCCACCCATCCACTCGCGGTCTTCAGCTCCGCGAGGGACTTGAGCCAGACCGGTACGACCGACCGTCGGCGGGCGCCTTGCAGCCGACCGAGAAAGCCCGGACCGGTCGCCTTCACGGCTTGGTCGACCGTGATGCGAGCGGTCGGGTCGCTTGACGCGGCGCGGAACGGGTCGAGGTCTCCGCTGCTCTGCGAGTCGGTCACGTACACCGTGTCGTCGGCCGACTCGGTCGGGTCGGAGTGAGGCGACTCCGTCCGGGCGGATCGGGCCTTGTCGAGGTCGACTACGTCTCCCCCGGAGTCGGCGGCCAGGTCGGCTTCGAGTCGGTTGAAGAGTTCGTTCTCGTCGTCGGGGTGCTTCACTGAAAGTCCTTCCAAGGGAGGAAGCGGGGTCCGGCCGTCGCTGTAGGAGGTGGGCGGACGGACCCCGCCGGATCGTGGTGCAGGGAAGTTCAGGCGGCGCGCTGTTCCTCGGGGTAGGCGCAGGGCACGCACATGCCGAGTGAGGTCGGGATGACGTATCCGGCGTCCTTGGCGCAGGCCGGGCAGGTACGGCGCGCCCGCATCGCGTTAGCGAGCGCAGCCCGCTTGCCCGGGGTCATCGGACGGACCGGCCTGGCGCAGTCGACGCGGTAGAGGTGGGCGACCAGCGGACCGCGCCGGTAGCGCGGGCGCATGAGCTGCGCCGCTATCGACTGACCACCCGGACGCAGCCCGCGGGCACGCAGTTGACGACGCGTGGCGAGCCCGTCAGGGGCGTAGCGCCACTGGTAGGTAGGGATGCCGAACTGGGCGCCGGTCGGGTCGTAGCACTTGCCGAACGACCCGATCATCGGGCCGCCACTCCGACGATCGGCGCGTCCGTGCGGGCGCCAGTTCGGCCGGCGCGGCGCCCTGCGACGGTGGCGAACAGTCGGCCCAGTCCCGCACGTCGGGTTCCGGCACGGCCCTGCTTGGCCGCGTACATGGCCTCATCCGCCCGCCTCAGCAGTCCGGACAGGTCATCAGCGGGGAAGTCCGCGGCGCGCACCCAGCCGAGCGAGACCGTGGTGCGGACGCTCGGGTCCTGGCCGTCGACCGGCCGGGCGAGCACGCCGTGCAGCACGGCGAGCAGGTCCCCGGCGGTGCCGTGGTCGTCGATGAGTACAGCGGCGAACTCATCGCCCCCGAGCCGTCCGGCGACCCCGGACGCACCGACGTGGTGGGCGAGACGGTCGGCAGTCGCCTTCAACAGCGCGTCCCCGACCGCGTGCCCGTGGACGTCGTTGACGTGCTTGAAGTGGTCGACGTCCGCGAGGATCACGACCGCGCGCGGGTCGCGCAGCAGACGGCGGGCCCGGCGGGTGAAGGCTTCCCGTGTCCACAACCCGGTGAGCGGGTCGCGGCGGGCCGTGGTCAGCCGTCCGTGCAGCCACCGGGCATGGACCGCCCAGCCGAGGACAGGCGGCAGGGCCGGTAAGAGGGCGGCGAGGGTGTTCATGCCGCCACCCGCTTCCACGCGGCCCGGAGACGGACCTCGGAGGCGGAGTGGCCGGCCGCGCGGAAGCGGGTGGCCATCTCGCGGTAGGACAGGGCCGGAACGCGGCTGGTGCGGATCTCCTCGACCACCGCGTCAAGCTCGGCGTCGGTGAGCGCCGGGCCCGATTCCAGCGCGGTCAGCGGCTCGGTCGGTCCCCAGACGGGGAGTTCCCATCGGGGTGTGACGTCGGGCGTGACGCGGTGGGTCACGCTGGTCAAGGCCCTGCCCGTGTCCTCGCCGGACCGGGCCGCCTCCAGCGTCGACCACGCATCGGAGAGCCGCTTGGCGGTGTCGGCCTGGACGCGGGCGACGCGCGCACCGGCCTGCGTCACGGCCGTCAGCCGGGTCTCCTCCGTCGTGGCTTCCGCCCGCAGCCGGGCACGCGCCACGGCCGCCTCGTCACGGGCCTCCTGCTGGATACCGCGGATCGCTCCGAGCGCCTTCGGGGTGAGCGCGGTCCGCTCCCACAACCCGTGCACCAGCCACAGCGCCTTCGCCCCCAGAGGCAGCCACGCCACCGCAAGCCACGCGCCCCTGTCCACCTCGGCGGTCAGCGCGTGGGCGACCAGGACACCGGTAGCGAGCAGACCGAACGACCAGCCGACCCCGGTTACGGCGTCGGAGTGGTCGCCCTGCGCGGCCAGGCGCCGTTCATAGGCGAGGGTGGCCAGCCAACCCCCGTCGATACCGAGACCGACCACGAGTGCGACCGGCCACGGCATCGCCGAACCCAGCCACATCACGACCACGGCCAGAGTGAGGACCAGGGACACCGCCGTCACCGCGACTGCGGGCAGCGCGGTCGGGCGTGCCATCACGCCACCCCCGCGGGCATCCGCACGCCGGCGGGCACCTGCGTGTAGCCGGTCAGCTCGACGTCCGCCCCGCCGTACTCGGTCCGTGCGCTCAGCACGCCGGTACGGTGGTCGCACTGCACGTGGAAGTCGACCGCGTCCGGGGCGATACCGAGCGCCGCCCGCCACGCCTCGAACGCGGTGAACCCGCCCTCCATTGCGTGCACCGACAACCTCAGCCGGTCCGGGTAGATCACGCTCACGTCGACCACCGGTGCCGGCAGGTCCGGGAAGTCGACCGCCAGCAGCCGCAACGCCCGCAGCGGCGCCGCCAGGGCGTCCAGCGTGAGGATCGTGCTCATGCCGCACCCCCCGCCAGGGTCGTGTCAGCCGTGCGGTTGGTCAGCTTGGCCCGCTCGGCGAGCACGCGGGCCAGGGCCCGGCGCACCCGGCGGCTGTCGACGTCGTCCGGGGCGTGGTCCATGGCCGTGATCTGCGCGTCGACCAGGGCGACGTCCGCCAGGATCAGCGGCATCTCGGCTTCGATCGCGGACAGTTCCGCGTCCGTCGGTTCCATCCAGTCGGCGAATGCCGTGACGGCGTCCAGGCT
>NZ_JBHWVI010000279.1:0-9916 GCF_042737005.1 Streptomyces sp. NPDC060027 | reverse complement strand
CTCCTGCACGGCCCAGTCACACCTGAGCCAAGCTGCCCGGCCCAGTCACTCCGGGGCCGACCTGCCCGGCCCCGTCGCACCCGGCCCCGTCGCACCCGGGCCTCTCGCATGCGGGCCTCTCGCATCCGTCCCCCGTGAACCCGGTGCTCTCACACCCCGACGCGCTCGACCTCGCAGGGCACGGGACCGGGCTCCGGCTCGCGGCTCAGCGTCCCCGGCCACCAGGCACGGCGGCCGATGTCGCGGACCAGTGCGGGCACCAGCAAGGAGCGGACCACCAGGGTGTCGAGCAGGACGCCGAAGGCGACGATGAAGGCGATCTGCACGAGGAAGGCCAGCGGGATCACGCCGAGGGCGGCGAAGGTCGCGGCCAGCACCACGCCCGCCGAGGTGATCACTCCGCCGGTGGCGACGAGTCCACGCAGCACACCCTGACGCACCCCGTGGCGCAGCGACTCCTCACGGACCCGGGACATCAGGAAGATGTTGTAGTCGACTCCGAGAGCCACCAGGAACACGAAGCCGTACAGCGGAACGGACGCGTCGGTGCCCGTGAAGCCGAATCCGTGCCGGAACACGAGTGACGAGATGCCCAGGGTGGCGAGGAAGTTGAGCGCCACGGTGGCCACCAGAAGGACCGGCATCAGCAGCGAGCGGAGCAGGCCGATCAGGATGACCAGGATGATGGCGAGGACCACGGGCACGATGAGCGTGCGGTCGCGTTCGGCGGTCTGCCGGGTGTCGTACTGCTGGGCCGTGTAGCCCCCGACGAGCGCGTCGGCGCCCGGCACGGCGTGGACCGCCTCGCGCAGCCGCGCGACGGTCTCCTTGGCCGCGTCGCTGTCCGCGGCGGACCGCAGGGTGACGTCGACACGCACCCGGCCGTCGACGGCCTGGGGTTCTCCCCCGCCGGGCTGCCCGGAGGCCGTCACCGCGGCGGCCGACGCGACCCCCTCCGTCGCGCGCGCCGCGGCCGTGACCCGCGTGACGCGGTCGGCGTCCGCGATGATCACGGCGGGGTTCCCGGAACCGCCGGGGAAGTGGCGTCCGAGGGTCTCCTGCGCGGCGACGGACGGCGCGTCGTTGACGAAGATCTCGTCGAGGGGGACGCCCTTCGCGGTGAGGGTGGGCGCGAAGGCGGCGCAGGCCAGGAGCCCGGCCAGGGCGATCGCCCAGACCTTGCGCGGCGCGCGGTCCACCAGATCCGCGACCCGGTTCCAGATGCCGCTGCCGGTCCGCGCGTTCCCCGCCGGGCGGGGTCCGGCGGGCCAGTAGGCGGCGCGGCCGAGCAGCACCAGGACGGCGGGCAGGAAGGTGAGCGTGCTCAGGACGGCGCAGACGACGCCGATGGCGCCCACGGGGCCGAGCGCCCGGTTGTTCGTCAGGTCGCTGAGCAGCAGCGCGAGCAGTCCGAGGGCGACGGTTCCGGCGCTGGCGACGATCGCGCCCCAGGACTGCCGCAGCGCGGCCCGGACGGCCGTGAACCGGTCGGTGCGCAGGGCGAGTTCCTCGCGGTAGCGGGCGGTCAGCAGGAGGGCGTAGTCGGTCGCGGCGCCGATCACGAGGATCGAGAGGATGCCCTGCACCTGACCGTCCACGCGGACGACGTCGTGGTCGGCGAGGACGTAGACGACGGCGCAGGCCAGGCCCAGTGCGAAGACCGCGCCGAGGATGATGAGGAAGGGCAGCAGCACGCTGCGGTAGACCAGCAGCAGGATCACCAGGACCGTCGCCAGGGCCACCCCGAGGAGGAGGCCGTCGATTCCGGCGAAGGCGTCGGAGAGGTCGGCCTGGCTGGCCGCGGGTCCGGCGACCTGCGCGGTCGTTCCGGGGACGCGTTCGGCCGCGGTGCGGATGCGGTCGAGGGCGTCGGGGAGCTCCTTGCCGAGGTCGGGCCTGAGCTGGACGACGCCCTCCAGTGCCTTGCCGTCCCGCGACGGCAGGGCGGGAGACGCACGGCCGACCACGCCGGGGGCGCCGGTAAGCGAGGCGAGCGCTCCGCTCGCGGCGGACCGCTGGGCCCCGGCGACAGAACCGTCGCCGTCCACGGTCCAGACGACGATCGCGGGCAGCGTCTCGGCCTGTCGGAAGGCGCTCTGCTGGGTCACCACCTTCGTGGATTCGGCGCTGCGCGGCAGGAAGGCGGCCTGGTCGTTGGTGGCGACCTCGCCGAGTCTGCCGGCGTAGGGGCCGAGGGTGCCTCCGATGCCGAGCCAGGCCACGAGCAGGACGACGGGGATCAGCCACAGGGCCCGTCGCGGGGTGATGGACATCGCTCTCCAGATTTCACGCGCAGGTGGGACAGGTATCTCAACAATAAAGAATCTCAATCATTGAGATATCTTGCCAGATCGTAGACCACGCCCCCGCTTCCGGACCCGGCACCCATCCGGATGCACCGGACCGCGACCGGCCGCATGACCCATGACCCATGACCCACCGGCAGCCGGAACACGACGACAGGAGCAGGCGGGCCGTCGGGACGTTCCTGCGGACGGACGGGTTCAGCGCCCCGGGGAGCGCACGCCGGAAAGGTGTTCGTTCATCTCCGTCAGAAAGCGGAGGACCACCGACAGCTCGTCCTCGCTGAAGCCGGACCGCACGCTCGCGGTGACCTCGGCGAGCGGCCGGAAGTGGGCGCGCGCGGCCGACTTGGCATCCGGCACGTAGTGGAGGTGGACCACTCTGCGATCGGGACTCTCCCGGACGCGCCGGATGTGGCCCGCGCGCTCCAGCCGGTCCAGACACGCGCTGACCGCGCCCGAGGTGAGTCCGAGATGCTCGCGGAGCCGGCCGGGCGTGAGCGGCTCGGGCGCGTCGAGGATCGCGGCGAGGGCCTGCACGTCCGTGGCATGCAGACCGTGCTCCCCGGCGAAGCCGTGGACCAGCCGGTTGATCTCGCCGTTCATGCGGCGCAACTGGACCGCGAAAGCCTGGAGATCCGTCACCGGAGCGCGCTCCGGCTCCCGGCCCGCGTCGGGGACCGGGTCACCCGTCCGGTCGTCACGGTCGTCTCGTCTGGCCACGCGATCAGCCTATAGAAGTCCGCGGTCCGTCCCTCGTACGGCCGTCTCGCGCCGGGCCGTCCCGTACGGCGCATCCACAGGTGGCGCCGACGGGGAAGGGATCAGGAGGGGGCGGACAGCGGGGGCAACGGCAGCGACCGACGGAGGACCCATGAGCGACGACGACGCCCCCACCGGACCGAGGTGTCTGGTGACCGGTGCGACCGGCTACATCGGCGGACGGCTGGTCCCCGAGCTGCTGGCCGAGGGGTACCGGGTGCGCTGTCTGGCCCGCTCCCCCGCCAAGCTGCGCGACTACCCCTGGGCGGGCGAGGCGGAGGTGGTGCGCGGAGACGTCACGGACGCCGCTTCCGTCGCCGACGCGATGGACGGGTGCGAGGTCGCGTACTACCTCGTGCACGCCCTCGGCACGGGCCACGGCTTCGAGGAGACCGACCGCAGGGCGGCCCGGATCTTCGGCGAACAGGCTCGCGCGGCGGGAGTGCGGCGCATCGTCTACCTGGGCGGCCTGACTCCCGCGGGCGTACCGGAGGAGGAGTTGTCACCCCACCTCAGGTCGCGGGCCGAGGTGGGCCGCATCCTGATGGCATCGGGGGTACCGACCACCGTGCTGCGCGCCGCGGTGATCATCGGCTCCGGCTCGGCCTCCTTCGAGATGCTGCGCTACCTGACCGAGCGGCTGCCGGTGATGGTGACACCGAGCTGGGTGCACACCCGGATCCAGCCGATGGGCGTACGCGATGTACTGCGCACCCTGGTCGGCAGCGCCCGGATGCCCGCGGAGGTCAACCGCGCCTTCGACATCGGCGGCCCCGAGGTCCTCACCTACCTGGAGATGATGCGGCGGTACGCGGTCATCGCCAGGCTGCCCCGCAGGCTCATCTTCCCGGTGCCGGTGCTCACGCCCCGGCTGTCCAGTCACTGGGTCGGACTGGTCACCCCGGTGCCCGCGTCCATCGCGCGCCCGCTCACCGAGTCGCTGCGCCACGAGGTCGTGTGCCGCGAGCACGACATCGTCCGGTACGTTCCCGATCCCCCGGGTCGGCCGATCGGCTTCGACTCGTCGGTGTCCCTGGCGCTCCAGCGGGTGCGCGACGCCCAGGTGACCACGCGTTGGTCGTCGGCCTCGTATCCGGGGACGTCCAGTGATCCGCTGCCCACCGACCCCGACTGGGCCGGCGGCAGTCTCTACACCGACCGCCGCGAGCTGACCGTGGACGCGTCGCCCGAGGCGCTGTGGCGGGTGATCGAGGGCATCGGCGGTGACAACGGCTGGTACTCCTTCCCGCTGGCCTGGGCGGTGCGCGGCTGGCTCGACCGCGCGGTGGGCGGGGTGGGGCTGCGGCGCGGGCGCCGGGACGCCGCCCGGCTGCGCGTCGGCGACTCGCTCGACTTCTGGCGCGTGGAGGAGATCGAGCCGGGTCATCTGCTGCGGCTGCGCGCCGAGATGCGACTGCCGGGCCTGGCCTGGCTGGAGATGTACGCCGAGGTGACGGACGACGGGCGCACGCGCTACCGCCAGCGTGCCCTGTTCCATCCGCACGGGCTGCTCGGCCACCTGTACTGGTGGAGCGTCTCGCCGTTCCACTCCGTGGTGTTCGGCGGTATGGCCCGCAACATCGCGAAGGCCGCCGTGAAGAACACGCCCGCCGGGCGGGAGGAACCCGCGCTCACCCGCTGACCCCGCATCCGCGGGAGCCGGCCGAGGCGAAGCAGATCGACGCCGTACCCCTCGCGGACCTGCCCCGGAGCCACACCATGACCATCTCTGTCGTCCTGTTCACCTCGGACCTGCGGCTGCACGACCACCCGCCGCTGCGGGCCGCCCTCGACGGTTCCGACGCGGTGGTACCGCTGTTCGTCCGCGACGAGGCCGTCGCGGAGGCCGGGTTCACCGTTCCCAACCGGATGGCCTTCCTCGCCGACTGTCTGGCGGATCTGGACGCCGGGCTGCGGGAGCGCGGCGGCCGTCTGGTGGTGCGTTCCGGCGACGTGGTGGCCGAGGTGGCCAAGACGGTCGCGGAGGCGGACGCCGACGAGGTGCACATGGCGGCGGGGGTCAGCGCCTTCGCGCACCGCCGGGAGGAGCGGCTGCGCGCCGCGCTGGAGGCGGAGGGGTGTCGTCTGCACGTCCACGAGACGGTGATCACCGCGCTGGCTCCGGGCGCGGTCACTCCGGCGTCCTCCGACCACTTCGCCGTCTTCACGCCGTACCACCGCCAGTGGTCGCGGCAGCCGTTGCGGGACACGGTCGCCGCGCCCCGGGCCGTCCGGGTGCCGGAGGGCGTCGGCTCGGAGGAGATCCCGTCCCGCTCGGAGGTGTCCGGAGTGTCGCCGGGGCTGGCCACGGGCGGTGAGGCGGAGGCCAGGCAGCGCGTCACGGCCTGGCTGCGGGGCGGGATCGGGGCGTACGAGGACCGCCATGACGACCTGCCCGGCGACGCCACCTCCCGACTCTCCCCCCACCTGCACTTCGGCACGCTGTCGCCGGTCGAGCTGGTCCACCGGGCGGCCGCCGCGGGCGGTCCGGGCGCCGAGGCGTTCGTACGGCAGCTGGCGTGGCGGGACTTCCACCACCAGGTGCTGGCCGCCCGGCCGGACGCGTCCGCCGCCGACTACCGCTCCCAGCACGACCGTTGGCGCTCGGCCGCCGAGGCGCGCGACGACATCGAGGCGTGGCGGGAGGGGCGGACCGGCTATCCGGTGGTGGACGCGGCCATGCGGCAACTGCGGCACGAGGGCTGGATGCACAACCGCGGGCGCCTGCTCACCGCGAGCTTCCTGGCCAAGACGCTGTACGTGGACTGGCGGGTCGGGGCCCGGCACTTCCTGGACCTGCTGGTGGACGGCGATGTCGCCAACAACCAGCTCAACTGGCAGTGGATGGCGGGAACGGGCACGGACAGCCGGCCCAACCGCGTCCTGAATCCGGTGACCCAGGCCAAAAAGTACGACCCGGACGGCACGTATGTCCGGCGCTGGGTGCCCGAGTTGGCGGGGCTCGCGGGTCGGGCCGTGCACGAGCCATGGAAGCTCCGGGGTCTGGACCGGGCGGCCTACGACTACCCGGACCCGATCGTCGATCTGTCCGAGGGGCTGGCCCGGTTCAAGAAGGCCCGGGGCCGCGACTGAACGTCGGAGCCGTGGCCGGGCGTCGCGGCCGTGACCAGGCGTCGGAGCCGTGACCGGGCGACTCGGGAGACTCGGCGGCCGAGCAGAACTGCCGGGATTTTACCCGGAGAAGAGGTTTCTTTCCGGCCTGACGCCGTACATGTGGTCGTCCAACCACTCGTTCCGGATCCCTCCGCACCGGATCCACCGCGCGGCCGACCGGAGTCAACGGCTCCGGGGCGCCGCCCCGCCCCAGGAGGCTGCTCAGTGCGCATTGCACGGAACGCGGGAACACTCTTCGTGACCGGCGCGTTGACCCTGACCCTCGCCGCGCTCGCCTATCCGGCCATGCTGGGGGTGTCCACCGCGTCCACCACCTCGACGCGCATCATCGCCAATCCGTCCTCGGGTCCGCTGACCGAGGCCGACCGCGACTTCGTCGTCAAGGTGCGCGCGGCGGGGCTGTGGGAGTACCCGGTCGGGCAACTGGCCCTGCAGAAGGGGACCATACCGGCGGTCCGTACGGCGGGGGAGCACCTGATCTCGGGGCATGCGGGGCTCGACGACACGAGCCGCAAGATCGCGACACAGCTCGGCATCACGCTGCCCAACAAGCCGTCCCCGCAACAGCAGGGCTTCGTGGCGACGTTGAGCGCGGACAGCGGCAAGAAGTTCGACACCGACTTCGCCAACATCCTGCGCATCACGCACGGACAGATCTTCTCGACCGTCGCGAAGATCCGCGCCACGACCGAGAACACCCTCGTACGTCAGCTCGCCGACCAGGCCAACGACACCGTGCTGGACCACATCACCGTGATGGAGAAGACCGGACTGGTCGACTTCGAGCAGGTGATCATCCAGGAGACGACCCTCCCGAAGGTGCCCAAGGACAATCTGACGCCTCCCGCGCCGCAGCCCGGCGAGCCGGTCGTCGTCCTGACGCCGCCCGCGGGCAGCGGCGCCGCCACGAAGCCCTCTCCGACGCCGACCGTGGGCTGATCGGCACCGGCGAGGGCAACCCCGCGCGCGGGGTTGCGGACCCGTGCGCGGCGGAGCGGTGGACCTCGGCCGGTTCAGCCGCCGGCCAGACCCGCCAGCGCGGTGAGCGCGTCCCGCAGTCCCGGCGGCCGGAGCATGCCCGGCTCCGCGCGTCCGGCCCAGCCGGGGCCGCCCAGGAGGACGGCGGGATGGCTGCGGGCGCCCTTGACGCCCCAGGTGGTGGCGGCGATGTGCCGGGCCAGCGGGCGGTCGGCGGTGGAACGGGTCTGGGACCACAGCACGACGGCGACCGGCCCGAGCCGCCGCACCGCCGCGGTCAGCGCCTCCGGGGGCACCGCGGGGCCGAACATCCGGGTGGGCAGGCCCTGTTCGACGAGCCCCGCGTGCAGCGCCTCGAGCGGCAGGCAGTGCTGTTCGCCCGGCACGCAGGCCAGCACCACGGGTCCCGTGCCGGCGGTCGGCACTCCGGGCACCGCCGGTCCGGGAGCGCGGTGCAGCACCCGGGAGATGTGCCAGGACAGCAGGTGCTCCACCTCCACGTAACGGTCCCCGGCGGACTCCCACTTGCGCCCCACCGCGTGCAGGGTCGGCACCATCACCTCCTCCCAGCCGGCGACCACGCCGTGCCGGGTGATGAGTGAGGTCAACTGGTCGTCCACCGAGGGCGCGTCGAGGCGTACGGCGGCGCGCGCGAGACCCTTGCACTCCTGCCGGGCGTCACCTAGGGGCAGCGCTCCGGCCGCCCGCGAAAGGGGATCGTCCTGGCCGGGCGGGGCATCGGCCTCGGGCGCGACCGGGTCGGCCCCGCCCTTCGCGGCCCTGGCCGCCTCCGCGGGCGGCACTCCCGCCGAGGTCAGCCGGCACATCTCCTCGAGCATCGCGACGTCCTGAGGCGTCCAGCGGCGGTGCCGCCCGTCGGAACGGACCGCGGGCCCCACGCCGTACCGGCGGTCCCAGGACCGCAGGGTGGTGGGTGAGACTCCGAGGCGACGGGCCAGCGCACCGGTGGTGACACCGGCCTCGGCGGATCCCGTGCCCGGTCCCCGCCCCTGATCCGTCCGGCTCTCACCCATACGGCGACTATACGACGCAGAAACGATGCGAGTTGTCGCCTCTGTCCCATCATTCACACGATGGGTTCACGGGGCCCGCCGCAGGAGGCGCCCGGAGCGAGGAGCCGTGGCCATGAGCGCAGATCCGACCGTCGAACAGCGGACCGCCGAGCCCGCTTCCGCGATCACGGACGCGATCGCGGAAGCGGACCTGGCGCGGGGCATCATCGACGGGGACGAGGCCTCGATCGCCGCCGCGTACCGGCGCTGGGCCCCCCTCGTCCACACGCTCGCCCGGCGCTCGCTGGGCGATTCGCGCGAGGCCGAGGACGTCACCCAGCAGGTGTTCCTCGCCGTATGGCGGGGCGGGCGGGGCTATCGCCCGGAGCGCGGCACACTCGCCGGGTGGCTCGTCGGCATCACCCGGCGCAAGATCGCCGACGCGCTGTCCGCCCGGACCCGGCGCACCGAGCTGGTCGGCGCGGCCGGCGCCCTCCTGGTCCTCGCCGACGACACGCGGGCCCGGCCCGAAGCGGCGCTCGACCGTGTCCTGGTCCGGCACGAGCTGGCCAAGCTCCCCACACCGCAGCGCCGGGTGCTGCATCTCGCGTACTACGAGGACCTCACACAGACACAGATCGCGCAGCGCACCGGCCTGCCGCTGGGCACGGTCAAGAGCCACTCCCGACGCGGTCTGCACCAGTTGCGCGACGGTCTGGGGTCGGCGGCGGAGGTCTGAACGCCGACCGCGTGCCGCCCCGTGCCCCGGCGCACCCATGCGTCCCGGCCCGTCCGGATCTTTCCGGCCCGGGGCCAATCCGCCGCCCGACCGGCTTCGGATCACTTCCGAACCGTCAACGCGTCCTGGAGGACCACACCGTGAAGGAAGCCGTGGAGATCGGGAGAAGCCCGTCTGCGGAGCCGGACCTGCCGGATCTCATGGCCCGGGTCGCCCGGGGCGACCAGCAGGCGTTCGCCGCGCTCTACGACGTCGTGGCGGGTCCCGTCCTCGGCATCGTGCGCAGGGTGCTGCGCGACCGGGCACAGTCGGAGGAGGTCACCCAGGAGGTACTGGTCGAGGTGTGGCGGACCGCCGCCCGCTACCGGCCCGAGCGCGGCTCGGTGACGAACTGGGTCCTCACCCTCGCCCACCAGCGGTCCGTGGACCGGGTGCGCTCGGTCGAGGCCTCGGCGGCGCGGGAGCACAAGGCGGCCCTCCTCGACCGGACGCCCGAGTTCGACGAGGTGATCGAGCAGGTCGAGGCGCGTCTGGAACGTGAGCAGGTACGGCGCTGTCTGCGCACCCTGACGGAGCTCCAGCGCCAGTCGGTGACGCTGGCCTACTACCGCGGACTGACCTACCGGGAGGTGGCGGAGCTGCTCGCGCTTCCCCTCGGCACGGTCAAGACCCGCCTGCGCGACGGTCTGATCCGACTGCGTGACTGCCTGGGGGTGACGGCGTGACCACGACGGACCTGCACACACTGACCGGCGCGTACGCGCTGCACGCGCTGGCCAACGACGAACGTGAACGGTTCGAGCGCCACGCCGCGGACTGCGAGGCCTGTGCGCAGGAGGTCCGGGAACTGACCGCCGCGGCCGCGCGGCTGGGCCTGGCCGTCACCGCCACGCCGGGTCCGGCCCTCAAGGACCAGGTCATGCGGCGGATCACCACGGTCCGCCAGGAGGGACCGCGCGCGATTCCCCGCACCGCGCCCCGAGGCC
>NZ_JBHWVI010000278.1:0-9943 GCF_042737005.1 Streptomyces sp. NPDC060027 | reverse complement strand
CAGCTCCTCACCCCCTACCCCTTCGGCGGGCGCCCCGGCTCCTGGCCCTTCTTCCTGGCCGGGTCGGGCAGTGCCTTCGTCATCCCCGGCAGGAAGTCCGTGAACAGTTCGTGCACCTCGTGGACGAGGGGCCGCAGGAGACGGAAGCGGGAGAGCGAGACGCCGCGCGCGGTGAGGCGCGCCCCCCGCTCGGCGAGCCGGTAGCTGCGCTCGCGGCCCTCCGTACGGTCGAAGACCCAGTACAGGACGAGCCCCATCTGGGAGAGCCACATCAACTCGGGCAGCACGTCGCGCAGTTCTTCCGGCACCTTGGTCTTCGCCCCGGCCAGCACCTCCCGGTGGACGCTGATGGCCTCCACGCGCGCGTGCTCCGACTCGGGGGAGAAGGGGCTGAGCGGACTGTCCGGGTCGGCGGCGTTCTTGAAGAACTGCACCGCGAACTCGTGGTACGGCGTGGCGATGTCCAGCCACGCCTTCAGGACGCCGCCCAGCCGGGCCTCCAGGTCCGTCTCGCGGTCCAGCACCTCCCGGACCGCCTCCTGGTGCTCGCCGGCGATCCGGTCGTAGAAGCCCTGGATCAGGTGCTCCTTGCCGGCGAAGTAGTAGTACGCGTTGCCGACGGAGACCCCGGCCTCTTTGGCGATGGCCCGCATCGTCGTCTTGTCGTACCCCCGCTCCTGGAAGAGCCGCATCGCCGTCTCCAGGATCAGGGCCCGGGTCTGCTCGCTCTTGGCGGGGCTCTTCGCCGCCTCCTTGTCCACCGGTACGGAGGGCGCGGAGGGCTCGGAGGCACGGGAGGACTCGGAGGACCCGATGGGGCCGGGGCTGTCTGTCGGTGCTGGCACGGGACGAGCCTAACGAGTGGGAGCGGTGGAACATTCGCCGCTGTCGCAGGCGGGGGGTAGGTACGTCCATCCCGCGGTCGGGTCGTAGCTCCACCCGTCGCCCCAGTGGTACGCGCCACCGCCCCATCGTTCGGACACCTGGGCCTCGCGCCATTTGGCGGCGGCGAGCGTCGCGCCCCTGGCCAGCCTGGCACCCGCGGGGGTGCTCAGCCGATGGGCCAGCGCCCGGTACTCGCGCAGCGCCCACAGGGCGACGACCCAGGCGGCGGCTCCCTGGTACACCTGCCCGCCGTCCCCCACCACGGTGATCTCGCTCAGGGTGGCGCGGTGATCGAGGCGCGGGAAGCGCCGCCGGGCCTCTTCGGAACCCACGGGGACGAACCGGAGCGGGACGAGCTGCGCCTGCCGGGCGAGCCAGTGCTTCAGGAAGGCGCACAGCGAGCAGCGCGCGTCGTAGAGGACGGTGAGCCCGAGGACCGGGACGCGCGCGGCGCCCCGGTCCCGGGTGGCTGAGATGCCGGCCATCGGTCTCACGCCCCGGCCGCGGGGGCGATCCAGTCCGTCGGCTGCACCGGCGGCGTCTGCTCCCGCTCCATGACACCCCGCCGCCGGATCTTGTTGAGCACGTACACGTTCCCCAGGTGCATGACCCCGAGCACCAGCAGGACGACGCCCAGCTTGGTCGACAGGGCTTCGAAGATCTCGCGGGCGTTGGAGATCTCGTCGCTCTGGTGCAGATAGAGCGCGACGAAGCCCAGGTTGACGAGGTAGAAGCCCACCACGAGCAGATGGTTCACCGCGTCGGCGAGCTTCTCGTTCCCGTGCAGTACGTCCGCCAGGAAGATCCGCCCGTTGTGGCTCAGCGTGCGTGCCACCCAGACCGTCAGCGCGATGCTGACCAGCAGATAGATGACGTACGCGACGACCGTGAGGTCCATGTCCCCACCCCTTCTTGAACGCGTTCAAAACGCTGTCTGGGATGAATGTAGACCTGCTTTTGAACATGTTCAAGTCGGATCTCGCGAGGGCGTTCCCGGTGCTCGCGCCGCACGGTGTCCAGGGGTGGCGCGCGGGGGCTGCCGGGGCTACCGCTGGGCCCCGCGGGCCAGTTCGGGGCGCTTGGTGTAGTCCGTCAGGCCGATGACGTTGCCCCAGGGGTCGGCGATCTCGACGGTCCAGCCGGTGGCGCCGGAGAGCGGCTCGCCGAGGGGGGTGATGCCGGCGGCGGCCAGCGAGCGGGCCGCGGCCCGGGCGTCCGCCACCTCCACCCACAGCCGTGGCGACGCCCACGGTGGCGGCCGGTGGCTCAGCTCGTCGTCCAGCCGCAGCAGTACGCCCGGCGTCTCCTTGCCGACCTTCAGCACCGCGATGCCGGCCTCGTCGAGCCGGAAGGCCGGCGGGAACCCCGCACGCTCGTAGAAGCCCACGGCCTCGCCGAGATTCCCGACGGGCAGCAGCACGTTGTCGAGTCCGAGAAGCTCGTATGACACGTCATCTGGCATGCCATCAGGTTAGGGACCGCCGGGGGCGGGTGGGGCGGGCCCGACCGCGGGCCGAACATGTGATCACCCGTTGAGGTGAAGCGCCTCCCGTTCCCCCTGGGTGCGCTGGATCGACAGGTGAGACTCCGGCCCGTGGGAGCAGTGATGAGCGCCGCAAGGCGTTCGGATCGCACGACCCTCTCCGCGCAACCACCACGTCATCCAGGTCCGTTACGAACTCGGAGACAAAGCCGGAGCCGTGAAGCCGCCGGGCAACAAGCGGACCGGCTGCGCCCCGGTGTGTACCAGCGCGCGCGAGTACACGTCGTGGCCTGCCGGCAGACCTCGAGCACGCCTCTTCGTTCCGTCACGTCATCCGCCCGGCTCCGGCCCGGCCGACCTGGTATTCGGCGAGTCGGCCCGGCGGCGCCTCCACGGGGTCTCCGCCGTCGGCCCCGAACCGCCCCTACCGTCTGTCGCCACGTCCTGTTCCACCTGCCAGAAGTGCGGGACCCCTTGCCCGTGACTCGGCACGGTCCATGGCCGGCCTCGGCCTCCCGGAGGTGGCGCAGCGCGCCCTTGCGGTCGCCGGTCTGTGCGGCGGCGTGCGCCTGCCGGCCGACGGGGAGGCCGGCATCCGGGGGCCGGCTTTCGGTGAGGCGGCGGCAGTGGCGTCGGCCAGTTCCATGGCCTCCGCCCCGTGGCGGAGGCCGGCTGCCTGCGTTCACGCCTCGCAGGGTGGTGCAGAACGTCGGGCGGTCCTCGGCCGCGCCTGCCAGTCCCAGAGCCTTGCCGCCCGGGCGCAGCTTCCCCTGCAGCGAAGAATCAACGGCCGGCTCGTGACGATGTGGGCCGCCTGTCAAAGTTTCTAGACATCGCGTCAAACATTGGTTACCTTGGCGATGTCAAAGATTTCGTACATGAGGAGGATGGCGGTGACCCACGAGGAGAAGCGGGCGTGGATCATGCTCGTGGTCACGGTGGTGGCCTACTGCGCCTACGCGGTCGTCATCGTCGGCCGGGCCGACGGGCATCCGCTGTCCGAGGTCGCCTACACCGGCGTCCTGCTGTGGACCGTCGGGGGGGCGATCGTCGCGGCGATCGTGGCGGAGATCGGGATCGGCATGGTGAGGCCGGGGGCGTCCCGCGAAAAAGATGTGCGGGACAAGGAGATCGGTCGGCGCGGAGAGCACATCGGGCAGTCGTTCGTCGTGATCGGCGCCGTCGCGGCGATGCTCATGGCGATGGCCGGCTGGGACCGGTTCTGGATCGCCAACGTGATCTATCTGTGCTTCGCGCTGTCGTCGGTCCTCGGCTCGCTCGCGAAGATCATCGCCTACCGCGGGGGCTTCCAGCAATGGTGAAGCCGACGCACGTCACGAACTCGATCCGTGCGCTGCGCTTCGCCAACGGCGAGATGACACAGGCCGAGCTCGCTGAACGGATCGGCGTCACCCGGCAGACCGTCATCGCGATCGAGCAGGGCCGGTACTCGCCGTCCCTGGAGATGGCCTTCCGGATCGCCCGGGTGTTCGGCGGTCCGCTCGACGAGGTGTTCCAGTACCCCGACTCCGTCGAGGAGCCGACGGACGAGCGCTCGGGCGGCAGCGGTCAGGGAGAGTCCACGTGAGGAGACCAGTGAGATGTGAAATGCGGGGCGCTGACAGGAAGGCCAGGCCGGCTCGGCTGTCCGCGCTGTGGATCTTCGTGATGTTCAACTATCTCTACTGCGACGTCGTGGGGCTGATGGACTCCGGGCTGTTGCGGCAGTACATGACCGGGCGCGTGAACGGTGTGGACCTCAGCCAGGGGTCTCTGCTCGGCGCGTCGGTGCTGATGGAGCTCCCCATCGCCATGATCCTGGTGTCGTGGCTGGCGCACCACCGCGTGAACCGCTGGGCGAACGTCGCCGCCGGGAGCATCATGACCCTCGTTCAGTCGGCGACCCTGTTCTCCGGCACCCCCACGGCCTACTACCTGTTCTTCAGCATCATCGAGATCGCCTGCGCGGCGCTGATCGTCCGGTACGCCTGGATGTGGCGTCCCACGCAGACCGCCGCTGTTCCGGGCGTCTCCCAGCAGGATCCGGCGGTGCGGTGATGATCCAGTGGAGGACTGCCCCGACCAGCGTCACGGCCTCCGGCCCATCCGGCATCACGGCGGAACTGCCGATGCGGAGGGCGGGCTTGGTCGCGGGACTCGGGTTGCTGGGGATGACCGTCGTCTCGGCCTTCAGCTTCTCGGTGTTCAGCAACCTGGTCGTCGCAGGGGATGCCACCCGGACAGCTCGCGCCATCGGCGACCACGAGCTGCTCTTCCGGGCCCTCACCTGCGGCTTCCTGATCGTGGCGGTGCTCGACGTGGTGGTGGCGTGGGCGCTGTACGTGCTGTTGGCACCTGTCGACAGGAACGTCGCCCTGCTTTCGGCGTCGCTGCGGGTGGTGTACGCCGCCGTCTTCGCGGCCGTGCTGGGCCACCTTCTCGCCGCTGTGCGTCTGCTGACCGACACCACAGCCCAGGACGCGTTCGACACGCGGCAAGTGGACGCCCAGGCCCTGGCATCGGTGAACGCGTTCAAGGACGGGTGGGATGCGGCTCTGGTGATCTTCGGGCTGCATCTGCTGGTCCTTGGCCACCTCGTGCTCAGGTCGGGCTACATCCCCAGAATGCTCGGCGTCCTGCTGATGATCGCTTCCCTCGGCTACGTCGTGGACGGCCTCGGCAGGTGCCTCTCCCGGGGCTACGGCGCCAACGTCTCCGGGTACACCTTCGTGGGGGAGGCGCTCCTCATGGTCTGGCTGCTGTGGAAGGGCCGGCACCTACCCGGTCGTCCGGCTACGAGGCGAGCGCGTGGGCTGGTGTCGAGAGCATCATCGTCGGCCGAACGGCTTTTGTGAGCCGTGATCGATCCGTCTCACCCGATCCTGGCCCGGCGCGCATGGGCCCCGCTTCCAGAGGGAAGCGGGGCCCACGGCGATGTACGGGAAAAACCTCAGAACCGCCGAGTGATCAGCGCCCTCTTCACTTCCTGGATCGCCTTCGTGACCTCGATGCCTCGGGGGCAGGCGTCCGTGCAGTTGAACGTCGTGCGGCAGCGCCACACGCCGTCCTTGTCGTTCAGGATCTCCAGGCGCTGCTCGCCCGCCTCGTCACGCGAGTCGAAGATGAAGCGGTGGGCGTTCACGATGGCGGCCGGACCGAAGTACTGGCCGTCGTTCCAGAACACCGGGCAGGACGACGTGCACGCCGCGCACAGGATGCACTTCGTCGTGTCGTCGAACTTCTCGCGGTCCTCGGCGGACTGCAGACGCTCGCGCGTCGGCTCGTTGGTGTCCTTCGTGATGAGGAAGGGCATCACGTCGCGGTACGCCTGGAAGAACGGGTCCATGTCGACCACGAGGTCCTTCAGGACCGTCAGACCCTTGATCGCCTCGACCGTGATCGGCTTCTCGGGGTTGAGGTCCTTGATCAGCGTCTTGCAGGCGAGACGGTTCTTGCCGTTGATCCGCATGGCGTCCGAGCCGCAGATGCCGTGCGCGCAGGAGCGGCGGAACGTGAGCGTGCCGTCCTGGTCCCACTTGATCTTGTGCAGCGCGTCGAGGACACGCTCCTTGGGGTCGATCTCCAGCTGGAAGTCTTCCCAGACCGCTTCCGCCGAGATCTCCGGGTTGAAGCGGCGGATGCGGAATGTGGCGGTGATGTACGGGGAGTCGGCGAAACCGGGCTCGGGTGCGCCGGCCGCGTCCGCCTTGTCCAGGGTGGGAGTAGCCATCAGTACTTACGCTCCATCGGCTGGTAGCGGGTCTGGACGACCGGCTTGTAGTCGAGACGGATCGACTCGGCGCCGTCGTCGCCGACCTCGCGGTACGCCATGGTGTGGCGCATGAAGTTGACGTCGTCGCGGTTCGGGTAGTCCTCGCGGTAGTGACCGCCGCGGGACTCCTTGCGGGCGAGCGCGGAGATGGCCATGACCTCGGCCAGGTCGAGCAGGTTGCCCAGCTCGATGGCTTCGAGGAGGTCCGTGTTGAACCGCCGGCCCTTGTCCTGGATCGAGACGTTCAGGTAGCGCTCACGCAGCTCCGCGATCTTCTCGACCGCCGTCTTGATCGTCTGCTCGGTACGGAACACCATCACGTTGGCGTCCATGCACTCCTGCAGCTCCAGGCGGATCGCGGCGACCCGCTCGGTGCCCGTGGAGTTGCGCAGGCGCTCGACCTGGGCCACGACCTGGGAGGCCGGGGCCTCGGGCAGCTCGACGTAGTCGGCCTTGGCCGAGTACTCCGCGGCCGCGATGCCGGCCCGGCGTCCGAAGACGTTGATGTCGAGCAGCGAGTTCGTGCCGAGTCGGTTGGCGCCGTGCACCGACACACAGGCGACCTCACCGGCGGCGTACAGGCCCGGAACGACCGTGGTGTTGTCCGAGAGGACCTCACCCTGGACGTTCGTCGGGATGCCGCCCATGGCGTAGTGCGCGGTGGGCTGGATCGGGATCGGGTCCGTGTAGGGCTCGATGCCGAGGTAGGTGCGCGCGAACTCCGTGATGTCGGGCAGCTTGGCGTCCAGCTGCTCCGGCGGGAGGTGCGTGAGGTCGAGATAGACGTGGTCGCCCTCGGGACCGCAGCCGCGGCCCTCGCGGATCTCCGTGTAGATGGAGCGGGACACGACGTCACGGGACGCGAGGTCCTTCATGACCGGCGCGTACTTCTCCATGAAGCGCTCGCCGTCCTTGTTGCGGAGGATGCCGCCCTCACCGCGGGCGCCCTCCGTCAGCAGGATGCCCATGCGCCAGATGCCGGTCGGGTGGAACTGGAAGAACTCCATGTCCTCCAGCGGCAGCCCGCGACGGTAGACCGCCGCCTGGCCGTCACCCGTCAGGGTGTGCGCGTTGGAGGTCACCTTGAAGAACTTGCCGGTGCCGCCGGACGCGTAGATCACGGCCTTCGCCTGGAAGACGTGGATCTCGCCGGTCGCGAGCTCGTAGGCGACGACGCCCGCCGAGTGCTTGACCCCGTCGATCTCGGTGATGAGCTGGTCCAGGACGTAGAACTCGTTGAAGAACTCCACGCCCTCCTTGACGCAGTTCTGGTACAGCGTCTGGAGGATCATGTGACCGGTGCGGTCCGCGGCGTAGCAGGACCGGCGGACCGGGGCCTCGCCGTGGTTGCGGGAGTGACCGCCGAAGCGGCGCTGGTCGATCGTCCCGTCGGGCGTCCGGTTGAACGGCAGGCCCATCTTCTCCAGGTCGAGGACCGAGTCGATGGCCTCCTTCGCCAGGATCTCGGCGGCGTCCTGGTCGACCAGGTAGTCACCGCCCTTGACCGTGTCGAAGGTGTGCCACTCCCAGTTGTCCTCTTCCACGTTGGCGAGCGCGGCGGCCATGCCGCCCTGCGCGGCGCCCGTGTGGGAGCGCGTGGGGTAGAGCTTCGTCAGCACGGCGGTGCGGCTGCGCTTCGTCGCCTCGATGGCGGCGCGCATGCCGGCGCCGCCGGCGCCGACGATGACGGTGTCGTACTTGTGGATCTTCATGAGTGGTTGCCTCAGCCCCGTGCCTAGCGGATGTTCGGGTCGAAGGTGAAGATCACCAGCGTGCCCAGCAGAATCGTGAACACCGTGGCGGTGTACAGCAGGCCCTTCAGCCAGAGGCGCGTGCCCGCGCGCTCCGCGTAGTCGTTGATGACGGTACGCAGGCCGTTGGCGCCGTGCAGCATGGCGAGCCACAGCATCGCGAGGTCCCAGACCTGCCACCACGGGTTCGCCCACCGGCCGGCCACGAAGGCGAAGCCGATCTTGGAGACGCCGCCGTCGAGGACGAGCTGGATGAGCAGGTGGCCGATGACCAGGACGACCAGGACGATGCCGGACAGGCGCATGAAGAGCCAGCCGTACATCTCGAAGTTGCCGCGAGTGGACTTCGGGGTCTTCTTGGTGCGCTTGCGGGGGGCCTCGATGAACGGGGCCGGGTTGTCGACGCTGTAGGCCGAGAATTCTCCGGCGCCCTCGACGGGGCCGATGCCGGAAGCGGCGGTGTCAGTAGTGGACATCTGCGTCAGCTCCCGAACACTTCGCGGAATGCGTGACCGAGGATCGGGTACAGAGCCCCGAACATCAGCACGACCCAGATACCGACGACGGACCAGAGCATCTGCTTCTGGTAGCGCGGGCCCTTGGACCAGAAATCGACGGCGATGACACGCAGGCCGTTGAGCGCGTGGAAGAGGATGGCGGCGACGAGGCCGTACTCCAGCAGCGCGACGATCGGCGTCTTGTACGTGGACACGACCTTGTCGTAGTTCTCGGGGGAGACACGGACGAGAGCGGTGTCCAGGACGTGTACGAACAGGAAGAAGAAGATGAGGACGCCGGTGACTCGATGAGCCACCCAGGACCACATTCCTTCCCGGCCGCGGTACAGCGTTCCAGCCGGCACGGAAGAACCCTCCGGGAGCGGGGATTGGGGCCGCGCCGGCTTCTCTGTCGGTCGGGCCCGGCCGGGTACGGTCCACCGGCCCCGGCCATCGTAGCGACGTGTTGTCGGAACGCTTACAGCGGCCCTATCAATGTGATCAAACTGGCAATCAATCAGGCACGTTCGGGCTATTGCGGGCGCCTGATGTCGGCGGGTCGCGGTTCGTCGGTGAACTGGCGCACGAGTCGGGCCAGCCGGCCGCGGGCCAGTCTGCGCAGCTCGTCGGCGGTGATGACCCGTTCTTCCTCGGGGTCGTGCGTCAGGCGCGACCGGATGCCGGCGAGCACCTGGTCGAGAGCCTCCCCGGCGGCGAGTCCGTCCAGACAGATGACGAACACATGTCCGAATCGACTCTCGTACGCGGCGTGCGCGGCGCTCAGCGCGGTGTGGGCGGCGGAGTACGCGCCGTCCGGGAGCAGCGTGAGCGATTCGCCGGCCAGGGCTTCGGCCACGTCGGCCGAGGTCAGGTCGTACGCCGCCTCGTCGGCCGCGGCCAGCAGCGCGCCGAGATCCGGGTAGGGGCGGTGGTCGGCCAGGCGATGGGCCCAGCGCGGGCTGCGGCAGCAGGTGAGCAGGGCGCGGGTGACCACATCGACGGGTGCGGAGTTGAATCCGTCGAGGCGGGCCGGGGACGGCGCCGCGCTCTTCTGCTCGGGGAGGGCGACCTGGCCGGGGAGGCGTGGGAGACGGTGCGACGTCAGCGTGGGTCCTCGGCGGTGGGATGGAGACGCGCGACGTCGCGTGAGCGTGACATGCGCGCGGTACGTGTGTTTCGGCAGGGGGAGAAGTGAAAGGTGTGCCGCTCACGCTATCGAGGTGTGTCGAGAGCTGTCCGACGGATGCCCGGATTTCACCCGCACGGGAGAGTTTCGGAGCGTGCTGTGGACGATCGCGGTGACGTTCGGGGCAGAGTTCGCGGTGGTGCGGAGGGGCTGGAGAGGTGGACTTCGCGATGGAGGAGTACACCTGGATGGGGGAACGGACCCCGATGGCGACACGAGCACGGCGCCATGAGCGTGGCGAATGAGCACGGCGAAATGAGGGCTGCGGAGTGAGTGGTGGCAGGCGGCGGGCGCCGCGGCGGCGGACATGGCAGACCGGGCGGCCCGGCCGGGCCGGCCGGGCCGGGCTCGCCGCGGGCGGTCTGGCGG
>NZ_JBHWVI010000277.1:0-9952 GCF_042737005.1 Streptomyces sp. NPDC060027 | reverse complement strand
GGGGGGGGGGGGGGGGGGGGGGTCGGGGGGGGGGGGGGGGGGCGCCGCCGCCCCCGGGGGCACCCCCCCCCGCCGCCTACCTCAACTTCGCCGCGATGTCCCCCAGCGCCTCGGCCGCCCGGCGCTGCAGCCCGGGTCCGAACGTGACCCGCGTGGCCCCGAGTTCACCCAGTTCGCCGGCCGGCACCCCGTCGAGCCCGGCGAACACGTTCACCGGCCCGCGGATGCCGGACCGCAGCAGCGGGAGCACGTCGGTCGGCGCCCCGATCGGATACACGCAGTCCGCCCCCGCGGCGACGTAGAGCGCGGCCCGCTCGATGACCTGATCGGGGTCCTTGTCCCCGTGCACGAAGACATCGACACGGGCGTTGACGAAGAGCAGGTCCGCCGCCGCGCTCCGCACCTCGGCCAGCCAGTCGGCGTGCCGGGCCGCGTCCTTGAGGACCCCGCCCTCGGAGTCCTCGAGGTTGCATCCGACGGCGCCCGCCTCCAGCAACCGTTCCACCAGCTCCCCGGGCGCCAGCCCGTAGCCGTCCTCGACATCCGCCGACACCGGCACGTCGACCGCCCGGACGATCCGCGCGACGGCGGCGAACATCTCGGCGGCCGGCGTCTCCCCGTCCGCGTACCCGAGCGAGGCGGCGACCCCGGCACTCGGCGTGGCGAGCGCGGGGAACCCCGCGTCCACGAACACCCGGGCGCTCGCGGCGTCCCAGGGCCCGGGCAGCACCAGCGGGTCGCCCGGCACGCGCCCGTGGTGCAGCGCCCGGAACGTCTCGGCCCTGGTCACCACCGCGTACTCCCCTCCGGGGCACGCCGGGTCGTCACTTGTACTGGCCCGCCTGGTAGTGGCCGGGCACCATGCGGCAGGTCACGCCGAACCGGTTCCAGGCGTTGATCACCGTGATCGCGGCGATCAGCTGGGCAAGGTCGGTCTCCTCGAAGTGCCGGGCCGCGCGCTCGTACACGTCGTCCGGCACGAACCCTCCCGTGAGCACGGTGACGGCCTCGGTCAGCTCGATCGCCGCGATCTCCTTCTCCGTGTAGAAGTGCCGCGACTCCTCCCAGGCGCCGAGCTGCACGATCCGCTCCACGCTCTCACCCGCCGCGAGCGCGTCCTTGGTGTGCATGTCGAGACAGAACGCGCAGTGGTTGAGCTGCGAGGCGCGGATCTTCACCAGCTCCAGGAGCACGGGGTCCACCCCGCGCCGGGCCGCCGCGTCGAGCCTGACCATCGCCTTGTAGACGTCGGGGGCGAGCTTGGCCCACTCCAGTCGGGGGGCGTGCTCGGGCGCGTACCGCGCGGTCCCGCCTTCGGTCGTGTCCGTCGTGTCGGTCGTCGTGGTCTTCTGCGTGGTCGTGTCCTGCGTCGTCATGAGATCGACCCTACGAGGGGAGTAGCCCAGGAGTATGGTCCATTTCCATGGCAAGAACATGGGCCACTCTGGGTGTCGACCTTCACGTCGAGCCGACCGGATCCGGTGTCCGCAAGGGGCTGACGGAGGCGCTGCGCGAGGCGGTACGCAGCGGCCGGCTGGCCCCCGGAACCCGTCTGCCGTCCTCCCGCTCGCTCGCCACCGACCTGGGCATCGCCCGCAATACGGTCGCCGACGCCTACGCCGACCTCGTCGCCGAGGGCTGGCTCACCGCGCGCCAGGGCTCGGGCACCCGGGTCGCCGAGCGGACCGTCGTACGACCGGCGCGGGAGGCCGCCCCACGCCGCCGCGAACAGGGCGGTCCGGCCTACGACCTCGTCCCCGGCCGCCCCGACCTCGCGTCCTTCCCGCGCACCGCCTGGCTCAAGGCGGCCCGCCGCGCCCTGGCCGGCGCACCGCACGACGCCCTCGGCTACGGCGATCCACGTGGCCGCCCCGAACTGCGCACCGCCCTCGCGGGCTATCTCTCCCGCGCCCGGGGCGTACGTGCCGACCCGGACCGCATCGTGATCTGCTCCGGCTTCTCGGACGGCCTGACGCTGCTCGGCGCGGTCCTGCGACAGCGGGGCCTGCGTTCCATCGCCGTGGAGTCGTACGGCCTGGACGTGCACTGGAACCTCCTGCACCGGTCGGGGCTGCGCACGAACCCCCTGCCGTTCGACGAACTCGGCACCGACACAGGCCGGATGACGGGCGTACGAGCCGTCCTGCTCACCCCCGCCCACCAGTTCCCGATGGGCGTGCCGCTGCACCCGGACCGCCGGGCCGCCGTCGTCGGCTGGGCCCGCCGCACCGGGGGGCTCGTCCTGGAGGACGACTACGACGGAGAGTTCCGCTACGACCGCCAGCCCGTCGGCGCGTTGCAGGGCCTGGACCCCGAGCACGTGGTCTATCTGGGCACCGCGAGCAAGTCCCTGGCACCCGCGCTGCGTCTGGGCTGGCTGGTCCTGCCGCCGTCCCTCGCGGACGAGGTCATCTCGCTGAAGGGGGAGGGCGGTTGGTCCACCGGCGCGCTGGACCAGCTCACCCTGGCGGAGTTCATCACCTCGGGTGCCTACGACCGCCATGTGCGCGCCGCCCGTCTGCGCTACCGGCGCCGCCGGGACGCACTCGTCGCCGCGCTCGCCGCCCGCGCCCCCGCCGTGCACGCCACCGGCATCGCCGCGGGGCTGCACGCCGTGCTGCGACTTCCGCCGGGCACCGAGCAGTCGGTCGTCCAGGCCGCCGTCTGGCAGGGCCTCGCGGTCCACGGCCTCTCCCGCCACCGCCACCCCGACGCCTCCGCCCCGCCCCAGGACGCCCTCGTCGTCGGCTACGGCACACCAGCGGACCACGCGTGGTCCGGCGCACTGGACGCGCTGTGCCGCGCGCTTCCCTGAAACGGGGAACCTGATCCCGATACGGGCTCCCGTGGAGGGCCGGGCCTCACTCCGCCGGGTCCTCGGCGACCACGACCGTTCCCGGGACTTCCCGCTCCGGAGATGCGCTCCGTTCGATCCACCGGATCCCGATACGGGCTCCCGCGGAGGGCCGGGCCTCACTCCGCCGGGTCCTCGGCGACCACGACGGCTCCCGGGACTTCCCGCTCCAGAGACGCGCCCCCTTCGATCCACCACCGGGAGCGAGCCCTCGCGGCGCTCTCACGCCTCCCGCGCTTCCTCCGTGTCCGCCGACGCCTCCGCCGACGTCTCCGGCGCCTCGCCGAACCGGGCCAGCGCCAAGGCCCCCGCCACGGCCACCGCGAAACCGAGAACCGCCAGCCAGGTCAGCCCCTCGCGGGTACGGTCGCCCAGCCACACCACCCCCACCAGCGCGGGCCCGATGGTCTCGCCGATGACCAGCCCAGCGGTGGCCGTCGTCACCGAACCCCGCTGCAGGGCCGTGGTGAGCAGCAGGAACCCCGCCCCGCCACCGATCAGCAGCGCGTACGTCGCCGGATTGGCCAGCAGCGTTCCCGGATCGAGGTCCTCGATCAGCCGCACGGCCACCTCGACCACGCCGAAGCCGAACCCGGCCCCGAGTCCCAGCGCGAGCGCCCGCCCCCGGTCGGGCAGCCGCCCGCCGAGGAGCCCCAGCACCAGGACGGCCACGGACGTCCCCAGCACCGCGTACTTCAATGCCAGGGACCCCGTCCGGTCCCCCTCCGCCCCGGACGCCAGCCCGAGCATCGCGAGCCCGGCGCACACCACCGCCACCGCGCCCCACTCGACCCGGCTCAGCCGCACATGGAGCAGCCGCGAGGCCACCACCGCGGTCACGGCCAGGCTCGCGGCGAGGGCCGCGCCGACCGCGTAGATCGGGAGCGACCGCAGCGCGATGATCTGCAGCAGGAACCCGACGCCGTCGAGGCCCAGTCCCGCCAGATAGCGCCACTGCCGCAGCGCCCGCAGCAGCAGTGTCGCCGCGCCACCGGCCCCGCCGCCCGTCCCGTCTTCGCCCGCCGCCCGCGCGGCCATCGCCTGCAGAACCGTCGCCGTACCGAAACAGACCGAAGCGCCAAGGGCGCAGATCATTCCAAAGAGCACGAAGCGACTGTAGGGGACGGTGCTTCGCGGGGGGCTCGCGCGGGCGGACCGCGCGCGATCTCTAATCTGTTCCTCTTCAACCAAAGCGTGATCTGCGCACAACAAACGGGGGAACGGACATGGCAGACGTACGACGCCAACTGCGCTCGGGCACGGTCGTCCTGGGCGGCATGGGCCTTCTGGCGGCGGCGCTCACCGCCTGCTCCTCGGACCCCGACAAGCGCTGCGTCGACCGCGACAGCTACAACCTCGGCAAGGGCTACAAGGTCGTCGCCGACGAGAACTGCAAGTCCACCAAGACCTCGTCCAACGGCGTCTGGTACTACGGAGGCAAGAAGAAGAGCAGCTGGATCGACGGCGGCTCCTTCAGCAAGCCCGGCGGCTCCGGCGGCTCGGGCGGCGGCGTCCACCGCGGCGGCTTCGGCGGCGGCAAGGGCGGCTCCGGCGGCTGACCGGCGGGCGTGTCGTCCCCCGCCCCACGGCCCCGCACCCGGCGCGTCCGCCGTGTACGCAACGGCCCCACCCCGCGCAACGGCCCCACCCCACCCGCCGAACAGGGAACCGACGCCCCATGGAACGCCGCACCATCGCCCCCCGCCCCGGCTGGCAGCAGACCGTCGAGGAGCAGGGACTCGTCTACCCGCTGACCCGCTACCCCGACGACTCCCTGCGCCCCTACTGGGACGAGAGCGCCTACTACGCCTTCTCCCTTCCCGAGGTGGAGGCGCTGGAGGAGGTCGTCGAGGAACTGCACGGCATGTGCCTCGCGGCGGCCGGCCACATCGTCGAGCGAGGACGCTTCGCCGACCTCGGCATCGACGATCCGCGGGTCGCGGCGGCCGTCGCCGAGGCCTGGCACCGGCGCGCCGAACTCCCGTCCGTCTACGGCCGTTTCGACCTGTGCTACGACGGCACGGGCCCGGCGAAACTTCTCGAGTACAACGCCGACACGCCGACCTCGCTGGTCGAGGCCGCGAGCCCGCAGTGGTTCTGGATGGAGGACCGCTTCCCCGGCGCCGACCAGTGGAACTCCCTGCACGAGCGCCTCGTCGCCGCCTGGAAGAAGCAGGATGCCCTCCTTCCGCCGGGCAGCCCCCTCTACTTCGCGCACTCCGCCGCCGACGAACTCGGCGAGGACCTGATGACGGTCGCCTACCTGAAGGAGACCGCGGAACAGGCCGGCCTCGACACCGACTGGATCTCCATGGAGGAGATCGGCTGGGACCCCCTCTCCGGCCGCTTCGTCGACAACCGGCTCGGCTTCATCCGCAGCTGCTTCAAGCTCTACCCCTGGGAGTGGCTCACCTCCGACGAATTCGCCGACCACGTCCTGGACACCCTCGACAACGGCGGCGGCACCGGCACGACCCTGTGGATCGAGCCCGCCTGGAAGATGCTCCTCTCCAACAAGGCCCTCCTCGCCATCCTCTGGGAGCTCTACCCGGACCACCCGAACCTCCTCCCCGCCTACCTCGACGGCCCCCGCGAGCTGGCCCGGACGAACGGCTACGTCGCCAAGCCCCTCCTCGGCCGCGAGGGCGCCGGTGTGACGATCCACGAACCCGGCGCCGCCCCCGTCGTACGCGAAGAGGCCTGCTGCTACCAGGAGCTGGCACCGCTCCCGTCCTTCGACGGCAACCGTGTCGTCCTCGGCGCCTGGGTCGTCGAGGACGAGTCGGCGGGCCTCGGCATCCGGGAGTCGTCCGGCCCGATCACGGACGAGTACGCCCGCTTCCTGCCCCACGTGATCCTCTAGCCTCTAGCCTCTAGCCACTAGCCACTAGCCACTAGCCACCGGCCCGTGCGACGGGCCCCGTCCCTACGCCCCCAGCACGGCCCGCAGCTGGGCAAGTCCCCAGTCCAGGTCCTCCTTGCCGATCACCAGCGGCGGGGCGATCCGGACGGTGACGCCGTGGGTGTCCTTGACGAGGACACCCCGGTCCATCAGCTTCTCGGAGATCTCCCGGCCCGTGCCGTGCTCCGGGGCGATGTCGACGCCCGCCCACAGGCCGCGCCCGCGCACCGCGGTGAGATGACCCGAGTCCTTCAACACGCCCAGCTCATGGTGCAGATGCTCACCCAGCTCGGCCGCCCGCCGCTGGTACTCGCCCGACCTCAGCATCGCGATCACCTCCAGCGCCACCGCGCACGCCAGCGGATTCCCCCCGAACGTCGACCCGTGCTCCCCGGGCCGGAACACCCCCAGCACCTCCGCGCTCGACACCACCGCCGACACGGGCACCACCCCGCCGCCCAGCGCCTTTCCGAGGACGTACATGTCCGGCACCACGCCCTCGTGCTCGCACGCGAACGTCCGTCCGGTCCGCCCCAGCCCCGACTGGATCTCGTCCGCGACGAACAGCACATCGCGCTCCAGCGTCAGCTCCCGCACGGCCGGCAGATAACCGGCCGGCGGCACGAGCACGCCCGCCTCCCCCTGGATCGGTTCGAGCAGTACGGCCACCGTGTTCTCCGTGACCGCCCCCCGCAGCGCCGTCAGGTCGCCGTACGGCACGATCTCGAATCCCGGTGTGTACGGGCCGAAGTCCGCCCGCGCCTCCGGGTCCGTCGAGAAGCTGATGACCGTCGTCGTGCGCCCGTGGAAGTTGTTGCCCGCGACGACGATCTTCGCCATCTCCGCGGGGACTCCCTTGACCCGGTACCCCCACTTCCGGGCCGTCTTCACCGCCGTCTCCACCGCCTCCGCGCCGGTGTTCATCGGCAGCACCATCTCCATGCCGCACAGCGACGCCAGCTCGCGGCAGAAGTCCGCGAACCGGTCGTGGTGGAACGCCCGCGACGTCAACGTCACCCGGTCCATCTGGGCCTTCGCCGCCTCGATCAGCCGCCGGTTGCGGTGGCCGAAATTCAGTGCCGAGTAGCCGGCCAGCATGTCGAGGAAGCGGCGCCCCTCGACATCCGTCATCCAGGCCCCGTCCGCCGTCGCCACGACGACCGGCAGCGGGTGGTAGTTGTGCGCGCTGTGCGCGTCGGCCGAGGCGATGAGGGCCTCCGTCGTCTCCTTGGCATCCATGGCGGTCACGGGATCTCCGTTCTCTGACGAGCGGCGGGCGGGGAGCGGCGCGCGGTCTTCCCCGGCACGCCGCACGGCGCGTTCTCCCCGGGCGCGGGCACGTGATGCCCGCTCGGGGACGGGCTTGTGGCCCTTTCCTATCGTCGCTCGCATGGTGGACCGGGGACCCCGGTGATCCGGCGCGCCCGGTAGGCTGACCGGCGGGGCCGTGACTGGCGCGCTGGGATGGGACCGACCATCGGGGAGCGGCACCCACGCTGTGACTTCCCGGGGGCGACCCCGGACCTCGGAACGGGGAAACAGACCGTCCCGAGGGACCCGGAGTGTCCGGGCGAGGAGTCGTGGCAACCGAGTGCCGTGCGCCTGGGCCGACCCGTGAACGCTGAACGCCACGTCCGGAGGCCGTCATGCCAGAGCCCCTTTCCACCGAGTCCACCGCCTTCCGCAGCGCCCTCGACGTGATCCGGGCCGTGGAGCCCCGCGTCGCCGACGCCATCGGCCAGGAAGTCGCCGACCAGCGCGACATGCTCAAACTGATCGCCTCCGAGAACTACGCCTCCCCGGCCACCCTCCTGGCCATGGGCAACTGGTTCAGCGACAAGTACGCCGAGGGCACCATCGGCCGCCGCTTCTACGCCGGTTGTCGCAACGTGGACACCGTCGAGGCCCTCGCCGTCGAGCACGCCCGCGAACTCTTCGGCGCCGAGCACGCCTACGCCCAGCCGCACTCCGGCATCGACGCCAACCTCGTCGCCTTCTGGGCCGTTCTCGCCGCCCGCGTCGAGGCCCCGGCACTCGCCAAGGCCGGTGTCCGCAACGTCAACGACCTCTCCGAGGCCGACTGGGCCGAACTGCGCCAGGCCTTCGGCAACCAGCGCATGCTCGGCATGTCCCTGGACGCCGGCGGCCACCTCACCCACGGCTTCCGCCCGAACATCTCAGGAAAGATGTTCGACCAGCGCTCCTACGGCACCGACCCCGCCACCGGTCTCATCGACTACGAGGCCCTGCGCACCTCCGCCCGCGAGTTCAAGCCGCTGATCATCGTCGCCGGTTACTCCGCCTACCCCCGCCTGGTGAACTTCCGCATCATGCGGGAGATCGCCGACGAGGTCGGCGCCACCCTCATGGTCGACATGGCCCACTTCGCCGGCCTGGTCGCGGGCAAGGTCCTCACCGGTGACTTCGACCCGGTCCCGCACGCCCAGATCGTCACCACCACCACGCACAAGTCGCTCCGCGGCCCGCGCGGCGGCATGGTCCTGTGCGACGAGACCCTCGCCGAGCAGGTCGACCGCGGCTGCCCGATGGTGCTCGGTGGCCCCCTTCCCCACGTCATGGCCGCCAAGGCCGTCGCGCTCGCCGAGGCCCGCCGCCCCGAGTTCCGCGACTACGCCCAGGCCGTCGTCGACAACTCCCGCGCCCTCGCCGAGGGCCTGATGCGCCGCGGCGCCACCCTGGTCACCGGCGGTACCGACAACCACCTCAACCTCATCGACGTCGCCTCCTCCTACGGTCTGACCGGTCGCCAGGCCGAGTCCGCCCTGCTCGACTCGGGCATCGTCACCAACCGCAACGCCATCCCGGCCGACCCCAACGGCGCGTGGTACACCTCCGGCATCCGCATCGGCACCCCCGCGCTGACCACGCGTGGTCTCGGTCTGACCGAGATGGACGAGATCGCCGGTCTGATCGACCGTGTCCTCACCGCGACCGAGGCCGGCACCACCGCCAAGGGCGCCCCGTCCAAGGCCCAGCACGTCCTGGACGCGAAGATCTCCGACGAGATCTCCCACCGGGCCACCGACCTGCTCACCGGCTTTCCGCTCTACCCGGAGATCGACCTCGGCTGACGCACCGGACCAGGTCTGACCGCCCTGGGTCTGACCGATCCGGGGTCTGTCCGATCCGGGGTCTGACCGGCCCTGAGCCGGACCGGCCCCGGTCCGATCGGCCACCCGAGGCGGTCGGCCGTCCGGTCCTCACAAGTCGATCAGCTCCTGTCGTGGCTCCCGCGGCGGCCCCGCGTCCTCACGCCGGGCCGCCGCGCGGCGTATGAACCACGGAACGCCGACGCCGAGAGCCAGGCCCACCGCGAGTCCGGGCAGCACCCACCGCGCCCGCTCCACCGCGTCCGGCTCCGCCACGGCGGCCACCGCCGCGGGCCGGGAACCGAACAGCTTCCCCTCCTCCGCCAATTGCCCGAACACCGAGCTCGGCGCCCGATGCCAGCGGATGTCGTCGTCCACCACGTAGGGCGAGGGATCCGAACGCACCCACGGCATCCCGTCCGGCGCCAGGAACACCTGGTCCTGGCGCTCGACGGCGACATCGCCGCCGGGCGCCCGACTGGTCTGCGGCCAGCCCCCGACACCGGTCAGCCCCCAGATCACGGTGACCCGCACCTCGGGAAGACGGCCGTGCGTCCACGCTTCGGGCACCCTCTCGGTCCCCGTGTACCGGGGCGACAGCAGCCGCCAGAGCCGTCCGAAGTCCCGCTCCTCGGCGTGCAGCGTGGTCGTCCGTCCCGTGTCACCGGCGATCACCAGGGCCATGTCCGGGCTGTCCCCCTTCCCGAGCCCCCAGGCACCCGCCGAGGCAGGGACCTGTGCTGCGCCGAGCGCGGCCACCGCCATGGACACGAGTAACAGGACCCGCACTCCGTTCCTGATCCGTTCGACCCGGCCCCTCATTGGTCCCCCTCGTCCGACCGGCACCTCACACGTCCCGCAGTTCCTGTCGAGGCTCCCCCTTATGAGGGCGGCGTATCCGGGCCAGCAGCGCCCCGGCCGCCGCGCCGGGTATCGCCCACCACCAGTCGCTGCCGTCGCCGGTCGCGGCGGCGGTCCTCGTGCGGGACCGAGCGGTGGGCGTGGATGTGGACGTGGACGTGGGCGTCGGGGCGGGGGGGCGGGCCGCCCCCCCCCCCCCCCCCGGCGGGCCCGGGCCCCCGCGGG
>NZ_JBHWVI010000276.1:0-10034 GCF_042737005.1 Streptomyces sp. NPDC060027 | reverse complement strand
GCCCGGTACCGCACGGAAGGCTCCCCCGGCCGGCACGGGGAACGGGACGGGACCCCCGACCGCCGCACGCCGGGCGGAAATCCGGCTGTCGCGGCGGGGGGCAGTGCGGTCAGTGCGTCAGCCGACGCAGCTGTACGAGGCCCACCCATGTCTCGGGTCCCGGCTCCACACGGGCCGCGCGCACCCCGTACCGGCCCGGTTCGAGGGCCACCCTCACGTGGTCCGCGCGCTCGGAGGCGGGTCCCGGCCAGGCCGCGTCGAACAGGACGACGGGGCCGGGGACGTTCCACTGCACCTCGGGTTCCCACACGGCCACCGCCAGCGCCGCCGGGACGACGGCGAGCAGTTCGTGCTCGGACTCGGCGGCGCACCAGCGTACGAAGGTGCCGTGCTCGGGAAGGTAGGCGGTCGAGGCGGGTTCGTCGCCGAGGACCAGGGCCCTGGTGTCGCCGACGGGCAGGAGCCCGACGAACCCGTCCACGTCACACGCCCGGTCGTAGTCGCAGGACATGTCGTCGCCGTCGGCCCCCGACCAGAACGGGAGCACCACTTCCGGGATCGCTATGAGCGGCCCGCCGCCCGACTCCACCCACTGGACCGCACCGGGGTCCGCGTATCTGGCCATGCGCAGAAGTTACACGGCTGGGATTCACCCCGGTAGCGCAGGTGTCCGCAGAAGGCCGGAGTCGGACATCGGCGGGGAGACACGGAGGCCGATGTCGGCGGAGCAAGGCCCCTTTCGGGGTCAGCAGCCGCAGTCCTCCGCGTCCACGGGTGCCGTCAGCGGGTCCGCGGCGGGGCGCTCACGCCCCTCCCAGGTCTCGAACTCGAAGCCCTCGCGCGCCCAGTACTCGAAGCCGCCGAGCATCTCCTTGACCTGGAAGCCGAGTTCGGCGAGGGCGAGGGCCGCTCGGGTCGCGCCGTTGCAGCCGGGACCCCAGCAATAGGTGACGACCGGCACCGACTTGTCCAGAAGCCGCTCGGCCTGCTCGGCGATGAGTGCGGTGGGCAGGTGGACCGCGCCGGGAATGTGTCCCTGGTCCCACGACGCGGTGGAGCGGGAGTCGAGGACGACGAATCCGGGGTCACCGCCGGCGGCGAGGGCGGAGGCCACGTCGGACACGTCCGCGTGGAACGCGAGGCTCGCCCCGAAGTAGGCGGCCGCGGCGGCCGGTGAGGCGGGCGCCACCCGCAGAACGGGGTTCACCTCCGTCACGGAACGTGCCCCGGAACCGGTCACCGTGCCCTCTGTCACGGAACGTGCCAGGGAACCGGTCACCGTGGTCTCCGTGGCGGTGACCGGCGCGGAAACGGTCACCGTGGTCTCCGTGGCGGTGGTCGGCGCGGAAACGGTCACCGTGCCGTTCCCGGTGGCGTCGGCAGTCGCAGTCATGGTCTGGCCTTTCTCCCGAGTCCCGCCGAACCGGTGCCGCCTTCGCCACCCCGGTGCGTCGTCCGCACCGATCTCGCGGGACTTCCTGGCCAGAAATCTACGTGCGTCGATCTCCGTCCTGAAGTGGCGATCCACGGCATCACTGTTGATCGGCCGGGGATTCACCTGGTATCCATCACGGATGACCGCGTATTCCCCGGACGCCACCGACTGGCGCATCCTCGATGTCCTCCAGCGCGAGGGCCGGTCCAGCTTCGCCGAGCTGGCCCGTGCCGTCTCCATGTCCGCGAGCGCGGTCACCGAACGCGTGCGCCGCCTGGAGGAAGCGGGCGTCATACAGGGGTACGCGGCTGTCGTCGACCCCGAGAGCCTGGGCCTGCCGATCCTGGCGTTCGTACGGCTCCGGTATCCGAACGGCAACTACAAGCCGTTCCACGACCTCGTCGAGGTGACGCCCGAGATCCTGGAGGCGCACCACGTCACGGGCGACGACTGCTTCGTCATCAAGGTCGCGGCGCGCTCGATGACTCACCTGGAGACGGTCTCGGGCAAGATCGGCACGCTGGGCTCGGTGACGACGAGTGTCGTCTACTCCTCACCGCTGCCGCGCCGCCCGCTGGGCCGCTGAGACCGCCTCGGTCCCGGGCCCCGGCCGTTCGCCTCACGCCTCCGCGCCCCGCTGCCGTACGACCGACCCCGTTCTCCCCTTCACCACTTCCAGCTGGGCGTGGATGCGGCGCCGCAGGTCGGCGACATGGCTGACGATGCCGACGCTGCGGTCGCGTTCCCGCAGCGAGTCGAGGACGTCGAGCACCTCGTCCAGGGTCTGGTCGTCGAGGCTGCCGAAGCCCTCGTCGATGAAGAGCGTGTCGAGGCGGACCCCGCCGGCCTCGTCGGTGACCACGTCGGCGAGCCCGAGGGCCAGGGCGAGGGAGGCGAAGAAGGTCTCGCCCCCGGAGAGCGTCGCCGTGTCGCGTTCCCGGCCGGTCCACGCGTCCACGACGTGCAGTCCGAGCCCGCTGCGTCCGCGGCCCGCCCGGTCGTCGGAGTGCACGAGGGTGTAGCGCCCCGAGGACATCCGCTGGAGGCGGACCGTCGCGGCGGCGGCCACCTGCTCCAGACGCGCGGCGAGCACGTACGACTCGAGGCGCATCCTGCGTTCGTTGTCCGCCGACGTGCCGGCCGCCAGACCGGCCAGCCGGGCCACCCGGTCGTACTCCTCGCGCAGCGGGGCGAGCCGGTGGACTCCCGCGGTCGCACGGGTGGAGAGCGCGTCCAGCTCCGCGCAGCGCCGCGCCGCCGCGTCCTGCGCCGAGGCGGCGTCCCGCAGGCGGCGGGCGGCGGACTCGGCCGTCCGCTCGGCGGCCCGCAGATCGACGGGCGGGCGCCGCGCCGCGGCCGTGGTGTCGGCCTCGGTAAGTACCGCCCGAACCGCGGACTCCTCCAACTGCCAGGCGTCGAGCTGTCGTTGCAGATCGCGGTGGGCCGCGTCGCCGAGCAGCGCGGCGGCCGCGGCCTGCGGGGTCTCGAACCCGGCACGGAAGGCCGCGTCGGCGAGTCGCGCGTCGGCCTCCTTGAGTCGCTGCGCTGCGTCCTCGGCCGCTCGAACGCGATCCGCGGCGTCGGTGAGCAGCGAGACCCGCCGCTCCAGCTGCGCGGCTCGCTCGGAGACGCTCCCGGCGGCGCCCCGAGCCTGCTCCAACTCCGCGGCCAGCGCGGTCTTCTCGCGGTCGAGGGCATCCCTGAGCGAGGCCCGTGAGGCGACCCGGCGGGCGGCCTCCTGCTGGGCGGTCAGCCGCCGCCCGTGTTCCCGCTCGGCCTGTTCGCGGGCCTCGCGTGCGGCGTGCAGCCCGGAGGCCGCCGCGCGGGCCTCGCCGTACAGCCGCTCCAACTCCTCGGCCCGTTCGGCGAGTTGCCCGGTCGGGGTGTCCCCCGCCTCGGCGGTCGCGGCGGCCAGCGCCTCGCGGACGACGCCGAGCCTGCGCTCGGCCTCGGTGCGCTCCTCGTCGGCGCGCCGGTAGGCGGCGAGGGCCTTCTCCTCCGTCTCGCGGTCGACGTGACCGGCGATCTTCCGGGCGGGCTCGGGGTGTTCGGTGGCGCCGCACACGGCGCAGGGCGCGCCGTCGACCAGACCGGCGGCGAGTTCGGCGGCGATGCCCTGGAGGCGCTGTTCCTTCAGTTCCAGCCAGTGGGCGTGCGCCGCTGTCGCGTGCTCGCGCGCGGTGAGGCCGCGCGCGTGGGCGTTCTCGGTGTCCTTGGCCAACTCGTCACGCAGGCGGGCCGCGTCGAGCCGCTTGAGGGCCGGTTCGCGCTGGACGGCGAGCTGTTCGGCGCGGGCGGCGCCCTCCTGGGCGGACTCGATCCGCGCCTCGACGCCCGCGCGGGTGCCCTCCCAGCCGGCCAGCCAGCTCTCGGCGTCCTGGAGGACGTCGTCGTCGGCGCGCTCCTGGCGGTCCAAGGAGGCGCGCTCCGTGCCCAGTTCGGAGAGGCGCCGCTCCGCGCGCCGTGCCGACTCCAGGCCGCCCAGCTCCTCGGTGGCCTTGCGCGCGGCGGCCGTGAGCCCGGGCGCTCCGGCGTCGGCGAACGTCTCCGGCAGGGCGGCGCGCGCCCGGGTCTCCGCGGCGGCCGCCCGCCGGTGCTCCGCTTCGGCGGATTCCCGCAGGTCGAGTGCGGGGGCCACCGCCTCGGCCTTGCGCCCGCGCTCCATCCGCGCCTGGGTGTCCCGGTGGGCGTCGGCGCGTCCTTCCAGACGCGCGGCGCGCTCCCGCGCCTCGGTGAACCGGCGCTGCAACCGGTCCACTTCGCGTACCTCGTCGAGCTCGCGGTCGGCCGCGGCCTGCGCCGATTCGGCGGCCCCGCGGGCGCAATGGGCGATGGTCAGCTCTTCGCGAGCGGTGCTGCGGGCCACCGCGGCCCAGGAGAGCACGGACTCGGCGAGGCCCGGATCGCCGGGCGCGAGGTCGGGCAGCGGCTCCTCGGCGGCCGGCCCGGCCTCCTGGTGCATGCGGTGCGCGTCGGCCAGCAACGCGGCGTCACCGGCGCGCACTTCGGCCTCGGCCGCGCGACGCCGCTCGGCGAGGCGCTTCTCGACCTCGGCGAAGCGGTGGGTGTCGAAGAGCCGGCCGAGCAGCTTGCCGCGGGCCTCGGCGTCGGCCCGCAGGAAGCGCGCGAAGTCGCCCTGGGGCAGCAGCACGACCTGGCAGAACTGCTCGCGGCTCATCCCGAGCAGTTGGGTGATCTCTTCGCCGATCTCCTGGTGGGAGCGGCTGAGGTCCTTCCAGGAGGCGGCGGTCGCGTCGTACTCGCGCAACCAGGTCTGGGCCTTGTCGACGGTCGTACCGGGCCGGTTGCCCTTCTTGCGGCGCTCCCAGGGCGGTTGCCGGGTGACTTCCAGCCGGCGTCCGGCGACGGTGAGTTCGAGGCGGATCTCGGTACGGGTGGCGGGTTCCGCGTGGTCGCTGCGCAGGCCGAGGCCCTGACCGCTCTGGCGGGCGCCGGGGACGGCTCCGTACAGCGCGTAGCAGACGGCGTCGAGGACGGACGTCTTGCCCGCGCCGGTCGGTCCGTGCAGCAGGAAGATCCCGGCGGTGGACAGTTCGTCGAAGTCGACCCGCTGGGCGCCGCCGAAGGGTCCGAAGGCGGTGATGTCCAGGCGGTGCAGCCTCATCGGGTCCTCTCGCTCTCCGGGCGGGTGGCCCCCTGGGTGTACGTCGGACGTGAGATCACCGGGCCACCTCCCGTACGGTCTCGTCGGCGCGGACGGCGTCGAACGCGTCCCGGAGCACGGCCTGTTCGTGGGTGTCGGGGCCCGCGCCGCGCACATGGGCCACGAAGTCCTCGGCGATCTGCTGCTCGCTGCGGCCGGCCAGCCGGCGGGCGTAGGAGATGTCCGGGGCCTGCGGGGAGCGCTCGGGGGCGAAGACGAGGCTGAGCGTGTACGGGAAGCGCTCGGCGAGCCGCGCCATGGGGTCGGCGGGCCGAACGGGGTCGGTGAGGGTCGCCTCGACCCAGGCGCCGGTGTGGCGCTCCAGCTCCGGGTCGGCGAGGAGGTCGTCCAGGTGTCCGCGGACGCGGGCGAGCGACCGGGGCACGGGGCAGTCGATCCGCTCCGTGGCCAGGGAGCCGTCGGGGCCGAGGTCCACGAGCCACATGGTCTTGCGGTGGCCGGCCTCCGAGAACGAGTAGGGCAGCGGGGAGCCCGAGTAGCGCACGCGCTCGCCGATGATCTGGCTGCCGTGCAGGTGGCCGAGGGCGGTGTAGTCGACGCCGTCGAAGACTCCGGCGGGTACGGAGGCCACGCCGCCGACGGTGATGTCCCGCTCGCTGTCGCTCACCTCGCCGCCGGTGACGAAGGCGTGGGCGAGGACGACGGAGCGGGTTCCCGGCGAACGGGTGGCGAGGTCGGCGCGGACCCGGTCCATGGCGGCGGCCAGGACGGCTTCGTGGCCCGCCTTCTCCACCCCGAACTCGTCCTTCACCAGGGCGGGTTCGAGATAGGGCAGGCCGTAGAAGGCGACGTCCCCGCGGGCGTCGGCCAGCACCACGGGTGTGCCGCACCCCGCGGGGTCGGTCCGCAGATGGATGCCCGCTCGCCCGATGAGCCCGGCGCCGACGCCGAGCCTGCGGGCCGAGTCGTGGTTCCCTGAGATCATCACGGTGGGCACGCCGAGGTCGGCGAGCCGGTGCAGGGCCTCGTCGAAGAGTTGGACGGCGGCCAGCGGCGGGACCGCACGGTCGTACACGTCTCCCGAGACGACCACCGCGTCCACCTCGCGCTCGCGCGCGGTCGTGACGAGATGGCCGATGAAGTCGGACTGGGCGCCGAGCATGTTCACCCGGTGGAACGCCCGGCCCAGATGCCAGTCGGAAGTGTGCAGGAGCCTCATGATCCCCGAAGGGTAACGGCCGGGTCTGACAGCACGGGCGGTTACTCCCGTATCGGCCCGTCATGACCGACACAGGCGTTGACCGATTCGCCCCGATTGCCCCGACTTTCACGCGTCTCCGTAGGCCTCCCCGCCCAGCTCCAGCCCGGCCGTCCCTGCCGTCGCGTCGGCCAACCACGCCCGGAAGGCCTCCACATCGGCGTCCGGCAGCCCGATCTCGATGGTGACCGCCTCGCCGTAACGCACATCACGTACCTCACGCCCGGTGGACCGAAGATCGTTCTGCACCTTGCCGGCCCGCTGGTGGTCGACCGTCACCGTGGCCAGCCGGAACCGGCGCCGGGTGATGGAGCCCAGCGCGTCGAGCGCCTCGCCCACCGAGCCGCCGTACGCCCTGATCAGTCCGCCGGCGCCCAGCTTGACTCCGCCGTAGTAGCGGGTGACGACGGCGACGACGTACCGCATGTCGCGGCGCAGCAGCATCTGGAGCATGGGGACGCCCGCGGTGCCGCCCGGTTCGCCGTCGTCGCTCGCCTTCTGCACGGCGGCGTCGGCTCCGATGACGTACGCGAAGCAGTTGTGCGTGGCGTCCGCGTGGTCCTTGCGGACGCCGGCGATGAAGTCCTGGGCCTCCCGCTCGGTGGCGGCCGGGGCGAGGGCGCACAGGAAACGGGAGCGGTTGACCTCGGTCTCGTGCACGCCCGGGCGGGCCACTGTGCGGTACTCGTCCTGCATCACGCCAGCGTATGCGCTGCACGCGCGCGTGGCCGACGGCAGGTCTCGCGCCCCGCCCCCGCGGCGCCGGTCACGCTCTCTCCACGCTCGGTCACGGCCCGGGCCCGACCCCGGTCACCGCCGCGCCGCAGCGGCCTCCGGCCCAGCGGCCCGCCGCGCTCCGGTCCGACCCAGCCGAACCCAGCCCACTCCGGCCCGACCCGGCCCGTCCCCGCCCCGATCCGACCCGGCCGAACCCAGCCCACTCCGGCCCGCCCCGGCCCAACCCCGGCCCGCCCCGCCCCGCCCGACGCAACGGGGTGCGCGTCGGCCCGGATTCACTCCTTCTTGCCCCTCGGCACGACCACGTCCGTCAACAGCGCCGCGCCGGAGACGAGTTCGTGCCAGGAGCTGCCGTGCCAGACCAGGACGGCGACGGCCGAGGTCGGGAACTTCGTCCGGACCAGGGCCAGCGTGTCGTCGAGGCCGTCCACGGCGAGTTCGAGGACCAGCTCCTCAAGTCCCGGGTTGTGTCCCACCAGCAGCAAGGTGCGAACGTGTTCCGGGACTTCGCGCACGGCTTCCAGCAACTCCGGTACGTCCGCGCCGTACAGCCGTCCATCGTGCCGTACGGGCGGCGGAGCGCCCCATTGCTCGGCGGCCAACCGCCAGGTCTCCCGGGCGCGTACGGCGGTCGAGCACAACGCGAGGTCCGGCAGCAGGTCGGCGTCCGCCATGGCGCGTCCGACGGCGGGGGCGTCGCGGCGGCCGCGTGTCGCGAGCGGCCGCTCGTGGTCCGGCACTCCGTCGGGCCAGGCGGACTTGGCGTGGCGCAGCACGACCAGCCGCCGCCTCGGACCCGACGCGACGGGCGCGTTCACAGCGACGCCCCGATCTCGCGGGTGAGTTCGAGGCCGAGCAGCCGGTCGGCGTAGGCGTACGTCTCGAAGCGGGCGCCCTCCGCGAGGTCCGACGTCTCCACCCACCGCAGTACATCCAGTACGCCGGGCACGTCCAGGTCGTCCTCCCAGGCGGCGCGCAACCGTGCGCGTACGTCGTCGGGGACGGGCTTGGACGGCCGTGTGGCCCATCCGGCGACGGCGGCACGCCAGCGCTTGAGGGTGCCCTCGGCCTCCGACAGGGCGCCCGCGTCGAGGCGCAGGGGCAGGTCCCTGCGCCGGGCGAGCAGCGCCAGACGCAGCACGGTGGGATCCGCCGGACCGGTACCGGCGCCGATGTCCGTTCCGGGAGAGCCGTCGGTGTCGACGGGCGCCACCTCGACCCGGACGCCGTCCGTCGCGGCGCCCTCGGGGACGAGGACGTCGATGGTCTGTGTCGCGGCCGGTCCCGGTCCGGCGTCGTGGTGGTCCTCGAAGGGCCGGACACCGAGGTCCGCCGCGCTCACCCGGAGGCGTGCGGCATCCGCGGGATCGGCCGGGTCCGCCGCCGAGGTCAGGGTCGCCCAGACGGGACTGCCCCCGATCTCCAGGGCCCGTACCAGAACGTCGGCGAAGAGGAGCACGCGCAGACCTGTCGCGCCGAACCCGGGCACGTGCGCGTGGACACGGACCAGGCCCCGGCGGGCGCGGGCTGCGTCGATGGGTTCGCCCGTGCGGGCGTCGAGGATACGGAGCACGAGGTGAGCCTAGGCGGGCGAACGGTCGGCCGTGGGGAGGAGGGGACCATTCCGGACAGGCGCTCGCGCCAACGGGTGCCCGTGGCCGGGCCACCCCGCACGTGACTCCCGGCGCCGGACGCAGCGGCCCACCGGCTTCCGCGAGCCATCACGCGGCGCTCACGGCCGCGCCACGCGCCGGCGTCCAGGAGGAGTGGGCGGGCGGTCCGGGCGACCGCAACGCCGAGCTGCCGGGAATCACCGCGTGACGCGCGCTGTTCTTCCCGCTGACCAGCCATGCCAGGAACCACAGGGAGGCCGACCGTGTACGGCGACCAGGCAACGATCCGCAAGATCCTCACCGAGCTCGGCGACACCTGGGCGATCGTCGGACTCTCGTCGAACCAGCGCCGCGCGGCCCACGGCGTCGCCGACGTCCTCCAGCGGTACGGCAAGCGGATCGTGCCCGTGCACCCCAAGGCCGAGACCGTGCACGGGGAGAAGGGGTACGCGTCCCTCGCGGACATCCCCTTCGACGTCGACGTCGTCGACGTCTTCGTGAACAGCGACCTCGCGGGGCCGGTCGCGGACGAGGCCGTCGCCATCGGCGCCAAGGCAATCTGGTTCCAGCTCGACGTGATCGACGAGGCCGCGTACGACCGGGCGCGCGCCGCCGGGCTCGACATGGTGATGGACCGCTGCCCGGCCATCGAGATCCCGCGCCTGGGCTGACCCCCGCCGGGCAACGCCGCCCGTGTCGCACCCGTCGCACCCACAGGCAAATGATGTTGACGCCGCACGACCCGCACCGGTTTCCTGCTGCGGTGTCCATCCTTCGCATCGAACAGCCGGACGACGAGGCCCGTCTCGCGGACTGGCAGCACGTCCACAACGTGATCGTCCCGCCCGCCGCCATGTCGCTCGACGACGTGCGCGAACGGGTCAGGCGCAACCGTCTGGAGGTCGCGTACCTCGGCGACGTCCTGGTGGGCTGCACGACGGTGCGTCCGCCCACCGACGACAGCGCGACGGCGACCGTGATCGCCCGCGTGCTCGCCGAGTACCGCGGGCGGGGCTTCGGCGGGGAGTTGTACGCACGCGGTCTGGAGCAGGCGCGGGCGTCGGGCGCGGAGAAGATCGAGACGGTCGTCCTCGCGGCCAACGAGGACGGCCTGCGCTTCGCCGAGCGACACGGCTTCGTGGAGATCGAGCGTTATGTCCTGCCGGGCGAGACCGCCGAATGGATCGACCTGCGGCTGACCTGAGGCGGCGGAGGCCCGACGGTCGGCCGCCGGACCCTAACCCCGCAGGTCCGGCGGCCGACGCACACGTGCGAGAGGCCCCCGCCCGTCAGTCCCGCGAGCCGTCCCTCCGGCTGCCGTCCCTCCGGCTGCCCGACGAGCCGTCCGTCCGGCTGTCCCTCCCG
>NZ_JBHWVI010000275.1:0-10192 GCF_042737005.1 Streptomyces sp. NPDC060027 | reverse complement strand
CGAAGGCGCGCTCGACCGGGTTGGGCGCTGTCACCTCTCATGAACATCGAACACGGCGTGGTCCGGGTGCCTCCCAAATTGCTGAACAGCCGCTGCCGAACTTCGTGACCAAAGCCACTTCGACGGCTCACCGACCGGCCCGACGCTCTCGTAGAACTCGACTCGGTAAAGTCCAGCAGATCCTCGGCGAGCTCCTGGGCCGGGATCTGTCCCTCCTCGACGAGGCCGCCATCAACGAACTCCTAGACGACTTCACCACCGCAGACCTTCACGATGCCGATCTGCACGCAACCGACCTGTCAGGAGTGCGCTGGTCGGAGCGAACCTGGTGGCCACTGACGATCGACGTCCAAAGCCTCGAGAACCAATCCCAGGAAACCCTTCTCGGAAGCGGCATCTACATCGTCCGCTCCGGGCATCCGCCCGTCCGCGACTTCGCCGACCAGACATGAAACCGCACCTCATCCCCCGGCCGCAGGCCGTGCACGGCGGGGACACCACCCCCGATCCGCACACCCGCCACCACGGTGATCCCGCCATGGGTCCATCCCGGTCTCATGCGGTATCCCGATGGGAGTGGCCTGACCGCGAAACAACGAGCTCAGGGGGAGCAAGTGCGGTTCGAGGCTGCCGAAGCCAGCCGAAGGTCCGCTCGACGACCCAGCGCCGCGGGATCACCTTGAATCCCTTCACGGCCGGATCCCGGCGGACGGCTTCGACGTCGATGCCGAGGCGGGCGCCGTGATCGATGGCTTTGGTGCGGTATCCGGTGTCGGTCCAGGCCTTTCTGACCTGCGGGTTTGAGGTAGAGATCCAGGACAGCAGGTGGATGCCGCCGACGTCGTCGGAGACACTGGCGGCGAGGAGCAGGCCGAGAGTGTCGACGCCGAGGTGACGCTTTCGGCCTGCGATCTTCTTCCCTGCGTCGATTCCCTGCCCGGCGCTGACGGGAACGTGCGGGGGATCACCGGTCCGAACTCGTCGGCGCAGACGACCGTCGCGCCTGCGGGCGGGCAGGTGTAGAGCTCGATGATCCTGGTCCTCTTCCCTCGAAGTCGGTGTCCCTCGAGCGAGTCCAGGACCGGGTGCGGCGCCAGCGCACCCCCTCGGCCAGCAGGATCCTGCGGACCTGGGCAGGTCGACCGAAGGCCGCGGCCACGACCGGACGACGGAATCCAGATACCGGTCGGCTGCCCGGCCCGGGGCCGCAGATCCGGAGGTCACCGCCTGAGGTTAGGGTGACCGGTGTTCCCTCCCCACCGGACCGGATTACCCTGTGCCCGAACCGCTGGCCGTCGCCGTCGCCCAGCCCCGTTGCGCCAGCCCGGACGTCGCGGCCAACGCCGTGCTGCACGCCGAGGCGGTGCGGGGCGCGGGGGCCCGCGTGGTCGTCTTCCCCGAGTTGTCGCTGACCGGATACGACCTCGCCGCGCTGGCCGTGGCGTGGACGATCCCCGCCTCGCCCCCTTGATCGACGCCTGCGGCAGCACGGGGCCGACCGCGCTGGCCGGCGCCCCCTGGCGGGACGCGGACGGATGCGAGTACATCGCGACGCTGGCCGTCACGGGCGAGGGTGCCGAGGCCGTGTACGCCAAGATGCACCTGCACGGCGCCGAAGGACTCCGCTTCACCCCGGGCGAGAAGCCGGTGGTGTTCGAGGTGGACGGCTGGCGGCTGGGGCTCGCCGTGTGCCGGAACACGCGGCGCAGACCGCGGAGCTGGGCATCGACGCGTACGTCGCCGGCACGCTCTACGGCGAGGGCCCCGAGCAGTCCGCCCGCCGGGACACGCACATGCGGGAGCGGGCGCGGGCGCACGGCGTGTGGGTGGTGCTGTCGACTGCGGCGGGACCCAGCGGGGAGTACAAGGAGACGTCCGGCGGCTCCGGGGTGTGGTCCCCGGACGGTTCGCTGGTGGCGCAGTCGCGCCCCGCGCCCGGCGAGGTGCTGACCCTCGTCCTCGGCTGACCGGCGCCGCTCCCCGATCCAGACGAAGGCCTGGGTTCAGCAGGAAGCAGTTCGGCCTCCACTCGCGTTCTCCAGGTTCGCCCGTAACCGGCGACCGACCGGCTCGATGCCGGACTGTGGCGCCCGGTGCACCAAGCCCGGGCGCCGCGGCGGCGCGGTGGTCGGTTCGCTGACGGGATCCGTGCGGCAATCTCCCGTGCGAACCGGTTGGCTCGCGGCGAGAAGGGGATGGCCGTCCTGCTCGATCGTCAGCAGGATTTGGGAGCAGGTCGTGTGCTTCCTGGAGCGTCAGCAGGGCCGGCCTCTCGGTGGCGTCGTCCATCGGTGCAAGTCGATCTCGCCGGGCTCGAGGTGGCCGTAGTGGTCCATGCAGAGGCCGACTCCCCTGCCTGTGTTCGCGCTACGGGCCGGCTCTACCGGCGCTCAGCCTCAGCCGGGGCGTCTGGGTTGAGGACAGGCAGAGCCCTTCCCGCCGACGGCCCTGTGGGGCTAGGGGTGCCGGGTGTGGTGGCTCGTAGCTCGGGGTCGTCCGTGTCAGGCGATCAGCTCGTAAATGCTCCGGGCCGTCAGCCACAGGCCGGCGAGCGGGGAGAGCGTGACGATCAGTCGCTCCTGGTGCTGATCCAGCCAGCTCCGCAGCGCGTTCAAGCGGGCGTCCGCGGCCGCGGGCGCCCGGAGTGCGTACATCTCCATGACGATGAGGCTGAGCGTGGCCAGCAGGTAGTAGCCGGTCAGTGCGAACCAGTCGGTGGGGGTGGAGAGGTTCGCGTCGATGGAGGTCGCGGCCCCGGCACCGAGCATGGCCCAGGGTTGCAGCAGCCATGCCAGGCCGGCCGCCGTGGCCGGGGAGGCGTTGTCGATCCGGGCGGTCCAGCGCGGTGGGCCGTGCGGACGTGGCGGCCAGGTAGAGATCTGCTTCCACCTGACGCGCCGTCGCGATCAGCCGCGCCATCGCCGCGTGCAGGCGGGTGCGGGGCGCGATCCTCATGTCCAGGAGTATGCCGAGTGCGGCCATGACACGAGGGCCGATCGAAGAGGTTCGAGCGGGGATCGCGGGGTTCGCGAGCCGGGAGCATGATGAGGGGCGATCTGGCTTGCTTCCGGACCGTCTCTTGTCGCTCGGGCGTCTGCCGGTGGACAGGGACGTCGCGGAGCGAGTCGCGCTGTGCCGTTGCGTGAAGAGTGAGGGCCCGGACCGGTGTCCTGGGGAAGGTCCGGGCCCTCACCCACGCGTTCATGGCGAAGAAGGAGTCGTGGTCTTCGGCACCGTGCAGGAAGGCCGGAACCGCAGCGGGCCCGCATCTACCCGGATGGTCAGACGGGGCGTGCGGCCTCCGGCGGGCGGGATCATGCTGGGGATCGGGTGGCCCGCACGCATCCGTCGGCCACCCCGGCCCGCCCGGCCCCGCCGCGTCTCCACCTCGTCGCGGCCAGCCTCGGTGAGCGGGCGGCGCGCACCGGTCGATGCGCGCACGGTGGGGGCCCGAGCCGTGACGGCCTCGGGTCCTCACCCTTCAGGATCACGGCACCGTTTCGGTGCCAGAACAGGGACGCCCGCCGCCCTGCCGTATGTCTTAGCGCCGGAACAGGAAGCCGTCATGACCACTGCACCACCGCCGATCAGCGAGCCGGATCCGTCAGCGCTGGTCTGCCCCGGCGACAAGGTCGGACCCTGTGGCAACTGCCAGCGCAAGACCCACAAGTACGGGCACGGTGGCAGCCCGCTCTGCCGGTGGTGCATGGCTCCCGTGCGCGAGGGCTGGGGACCGGCCGTGCGCTTCAAGAACACCCGCAGCTAACCCCACGCCCGCCGCCGTAGGTGACATTTCTGCGTGTCTGGGAGTTGCTGACGTCGTTGGACAGGCCATCGCGTGCAGGATCCGACTTCACCCTTCGGAGGCGCGCGGTTGGAGGGCCCGGACCCCACGCACCGGTCTCGGGCCCTCACCCATGTGACCGTGCCGGTGTGGCGGGAAGCGTGGATTGAGTGGAGGTTGGTGGGGCGGCGGCCCGGTCTTAACCCACCCGAGTTCCGGGCCGCCCCTCTCCGCCTCTCAGGCCGCGAGTGCCTGAGGGAGCGTGGAGTAACAGGGGATGATCGTGTCGAGGCCGACGATCTCGAGAACCCGCTTCACCGGCGCGCTCAGGGCCGCCATCCGGATCCAGCCGTCCGTAGCCGCCGCATCGCGGTGAGCTGCGGCCAGCACGCTGATCGCCTGGAATCCACGAACGTGACCCCGCCAAGATCGAGGACCGTCTGCGCCGGGCCGCCGTGGTTGGTCTGGAGGGCCTGGCGCAGGAGGTCGACGTAGTCGGCGTCGACCTCACCGGACAGGGCCAGGAAGCGCATGCCCGCGGTGTGAGTGATCGACAGACGGGTGGGCTGCTCGGCTGTGTCGTGCATATGTGCCACGTCGCCCTTCAACAATCCTCTGCGATACAGGTCAGCGCTTCTCCCCCAGGGGGAAGGCGCGATGACGGCACGTGTCCGGTCTCCAAGGCTGGTCGTCTAACCCGGCGATCGGTACGCAGGAGTCAGTGACTGGGTCTGTCGTGATCTTGTGGGGTGTCGGGCGGTGGTTTGGGGGAGTCGCGGGGTTCGGGGTGGGGCTCTTCCTCGGGTGGGTGACCGGCTGCGATGGCTCGTCCGCGTTCCAGCTCGAAGTTGAACTCGAGGCCCAGGAGGATCGCGACGTTGGAGACCCAGAACCAGATGAGGAAGAGGATCACGACTCCGATGCTGCCGTAGGTGCTGTTGAGGCTGCCGAAGTGGGCGACGTAGAGGGCGAACGCGCCGGATGCGATGATCCAGAGGGCTACCGCGACCAGGCCACCGGGGAGGATCCGGCGCGGTCGTTTGGCGTTGGGAGCGGCACAGTAGAGCAGGGTGACCATCACAATGACGAGGATGATGAGGACAGGCCATTTGGCAATGCCCCATACCTGTACGACGTTTTCGCTGACTCCGAGGACCTTCCCTGTCTTTGTGGCCAGGGTGCCGGTGAAGACGACACCGGTAGCGGTGAGGGCGAGGAGCACGACGAGGATGATGGTCAGGGCTAGTCGTGTGGGCAGGGTTTTCCAGAGCGGGCGGCCTTCGTCGATGCCGTAGAACTTGTCGGCGGCGCGCATGAAGGCCGCGATGTAGCCGGAGGCGGACCACAGGGCGAGGATGATCCCGATGGCCAGGGCGATGCCTGCCTTGCCCTGGGCGTTCTGGAGTTGCTGCACCACGGTGGTGAGGATCTGGCGGGCGGATCCGGGGCCGAGGTCGCGAAGGTGGTCGAGCAGCGGCTTGGTGGCGGAGCTGCCGACCAGCCCCAGGATCGACACCAGTGCGAGCAAAGCGGGGAAGATCGCCAGCAGGCCGTAGTAGGTGAGCGCAGCGGCCGCGTCGCTGAGGCTGTCGGCCTTGAACTGCTTGGTGGTGCGTTTCAGGACACCCCACCACGACATCTTGGGCAAGTCGGTCGGGCTCTCGGCGCGACCGGCGCCACCGGTAGCGGGCCTGGTCTCGTCAGCTGCGCTTATGTGCCGGTGTTCGTTCTCGTGTCGTGACATGGGTATCAGCCCGGCGTGTTGATTGGCTGTTCCGGGGCGCCAGGGCCTCAGTCCTTGCCCCCCTGGTAGATGCCGTAGATGACTCCGGGCAGGTGTCCGCACAAGGGAGGAAGGCCCAGAGCACCTTCATATTCGGCTCCTCCTTGATCAGCACTGCCGGGAACGGCAGGACCAGGCACAACAGCACTAAATGGAGCTTGACCGTGATCATCCATCGTTCCGAGGCGCGATCGTCGGCGGCACGGTAGCCGCTCTTTCATGGTCTCACCGCCGGCCGCTCGGTGGGGAACCGTCACGCTGTCGGACATCGGCGGCGCCGCCGCGGGCGGCCAGCCTGTTCATCCTGCTGGCCGCGGTGAAGTTCGACCCCAGTCGGGCCAAGGGCCTGACGAAACGCAGCGCTCGTTCGCGGACACGCCTGCCAGGCCCTGACTGCTGATCGTCGCGGCGGGCGGGATCCACTCCCGTGCGTGGATCCCGCCCAGTAGCAGGATTCCGGGTACTTGGTCGGCCTGACGTGTCCCGACCCGCAACAGCCTCGTTGTTCGGCCCTCGTGGGTGAGCTGGGGTGGGGTGATGGTCTCCGAGGTGTCGGGGTAGGCGTCGTGCACTGGTGATCGCCGATTCGATCTCGGCCACATTGAGGTACACGTTCACTCCTTCCGGCCGAGGCCGTGCGGGATAGCGTCCCGGTGCGCGAAGCGGTCACCGCCGCCGATCTCTTCCTTCAGGCTGCGCCAGTTCTCCGTGACGTTCTCGATCTCGATGATGCTCACTTGGGGCGCCGATCTGGCTGCTCTGGCCTGGTCGAGCTGCTCCTGGCGGAGATAGAGGTCCAATCCGACGCCCTCCTGGGTGTCGCGCGCGACGGAGCGGCAGCCGACATCGGGCTGCGTCTCACGGAGGAACTCTCTGAGCGCTTCGGCGTTCTCGGCGACAACGTGGCAGCGGATGACGTCCAGTTCCTCGCTCATGGCGTCATCCCGTCGGCGAGCGCGACGGCCCGGGAGGCGTTCACCCGGCCGAAGCCGTAGTCGCCATTGTGGCCGGCCGCGTCGTACTGGACTTCCGGTCCTCCGATCTTGTCGGCCGACTCGTGCATCACCTCGCGCAGTTGGTCTCTCGTGAGGTGGGGGTTTACCGACAGTGCCAGGGCGGCGCACCCGGCCGCGCAGGGTGCGGCGAAACTGGTGCCGGTGTTGGTTCCGTAGCCGCCGCCGGACTTGGTGCTGAAGACTTTGACGCCGGATGCGATCAGTTCGACCCCTGAGCCTCGTGCCGCGTTGTCCTCCCGACGTCCGCCGGGCGGAGAGCTCACACCGACCCAGCAAACCGTCAACCGTGCGCTGTCCGCGGCGCGGGCACCGGTCGAGCACGGCGTGGCACGACTGAAGTCCTGGCGCATCTTCCGCAGATCGAGGTGCAGCCCGAACCGAATGACGTCAATCGCCGCGGCCGTCCTCACCCTGGAGCGGCAGCGCTGAAAGAGCTCACTGAGTAGCTCAATAGTTGCCCTGTCTACAACACCTTTCTTGGGTAACGTGGTTGTGAGACGAGCCGCTGGGTACGCCCAAGCCAGGCGAATTTGCCTCAACTCTTCCCGTTTGGGCTCAGGGGCCAGGACCGCTAACGGTTCCGCACCGGAGACGGCTTATGTTCAATCATCGAGGAGAAAGCGAACGCAGCTTGACGGCGCCCCTTCCAGGCCCCCGCTTCATCGCCTGGTGGGTGTGGAGCGCAGTGAGCTTGAGTGGATTGCTTGCGGCCTTGTGGTGGGCAGGGGAAGACCATCCTGCGTGGCAGCGTGAAGGGTTTTTCGGGATTGTAGGCGCCATCGGGAGAATCTTCGGGGGCATCGGATCAATCTTCCGAGTGGGCGATCAGAACGGGGCCTCGCTCGGAGCCAGGTTGGCCTTCCTTCTGGCCTTGCTGCTGCTGCTTTACATGTGGTGGAGGGCAACCCGTGCCTGGCTGGCCTACAAGCCGGGCCCGGTCGACGTGCAACAGCTCGAAGATGCCACGCAAGCGGGAACCGTAAAACCGTCTAACGCCGACCTCACGGCCAAGCTTCGCCGCCGACTGTCCGAAAGCAGCATGTACCCGCCTACAACGCTTCCAGCGCAGGCTCCCGTCGAAACTTTCCTGGAATTGATCGGAGACGTCGAACTCGATCCCAATAATCTTGGAAAAGCCCTGCCGAGAGTGTTGAGTCGCCTTCGCCCGAAACTGGCCTATCGAGTGAGCGGGGTCCTCCAGTCCCGAGTGGCGGAGCCCGATCGGTACGGGATGACAATAACCGTCACTGCGTTTCTGTTCGGTGGCTCCCGCGCGATGACCATATGGGGGACAGATTGGGATGAGGTAATTAGCAAGGCCAGCATTTGGGTTGTGAGTTCGCTGTTGCCCGTCACGCGTGCCGGTAGGCGCGCCCCTTGGCGTTACTGGTGGGGCAGAGAACTCAAACCGGAGTTGTATCAGGCATACCAGGAGGGGACCGAACTGAGCCGTGCAGGGCGCCATCATGAGGCCTTGGAGCGGTACTTTCAAGCGGTGCAACTCGATCCGAGGAATGCCTACCTGCGAGCCGAACTAGTCGAAATTCAAGAAAAGATGGGGTTGCACGTCGACGCTCTCAATACTGCCCAGAGGGCTCTTACTCTCGACGGGCAGACCGCACGCAGCTATCGAAATCGACTCTGGCGAAATCGCTGGATCCCGCACTGGAGCCGACTTCGGTACCTTCGACACCCTCGCCGATACAGTGAAGTTCTCGGACTTCGATATCGAAATTCGATAATCCTTGGCACGTCTGAGACTACAGCGAAACAGTGGTATACGCGGACGGGAACACATGGCACGGAAACCCACAAAGAGCTCATTCCGATCCTCGTGGAGCGCTACTGGCCGACTGTTATCGATATGTGTGATGCCGGCACTCGCAAGGAAAGAATGAAGCAAGCCAAGGAGTCATTGAGGGAGATCCTTGAAAAGCAGGCAGGTGATGAAAAGGACGGCGCTCCTGCAATCAAGGCAGAGCGAACCGTTGCGTTGGTATTTCAGAGAGCTTCCATCCAGGAGACAAACCGCCTCGCCTCCGACGACAGGTGGGCTCGCGTTCTCCTTTACTGGCCTACGGCATTGTGGAGTTGGACTCGCTTCATCTGGCCCGCAGCGTACCTTCAAAGCTTCCGCGGGGCGCAGCAGCCAGTGACTCGGGGTGCGTTCCTGACGAACCGCAGAGTATGTGCACCACTACGATTGGCCTGGGCCAGTTGGGAATACGACCAGAACGCATCGCCATACAAGTGGCGGCGGCGATACGCATGGCGCTGGAGAAGCAGAATCTCTTGGACAAACTTGCGAATCCGGTCTCTCCGTCGGAGACTCTTTTTCGCACGAAGATGGCCATTGCTTTACGGAGATTGGCACTCGCGCTACAACGCAGCGTGCGTTTACGCCATTGCAATGCACTCCACGGATGATAAGCAGGAAAAGGAGGAATTTGCCAAACAGGCCATATGTCAACTCGAGGCAGCGGTGCTCATTCCTAGAATGACCTTTGCAACCGTGGAACGAGAATGGATGACAGGAGAAGATCCTGACCTGAAGGAGCTCTGGGCGAGCGAGATATTCGGTGACTTTATTCGCACCGCTTACCCAAGCGTAGAGTCCCCCTCAGTGCACTCTGCAAGGGATTTGGATTCCACAGATGCAATGATGCGGGAGTACGACTATCGACTCCTCGAAGCAGTTGCCAAAGTTATGGAACAGGCTTGGCGCGCACGGAGTGAGAAGGCTGGTTCTGATATCGATACCACGGTTTCATGGCTTGGAGCGGAGTGTGAAATTTGGAATTCCCTCCGCGAGATTGTGGACGATAAACGCAAATACATGTGGCAAGACCGGGTAGATCTAATACATTGCATTCAGGCCAACTGTCATTCGGCTTCGTCCGACACTCCAGGGTTTCCACCCCAAATGGGTGCGAACGAGAGTCATTCGACAGCCGGTCATAGCTCCCTAAGCTCTCAAAAGATCAATAAGCTCTTTAGGGACCTAAACTGTTACATGGGCAGCTCCGAGAATACTTGCGATACTCCCTATTCGAACGGCACTCCCTATTCCTACAGCGAAGAGGGCCAAAGGGTCCTCCGGGATGCCGCGGCGGATGGCTTGACCTGGCTGAACGCCAAGACGGTCCGGAAACTCTCCATACGGTATGCCGCGGCCTGGCATAGGCTCGGGGACTGGTTGGAATTTCCGGAAAGTAAAAGTCAAGAGCCATTCAGTCAAGCAGTGGGCAATGTTCCCCAATTGACGCGGCGAACGCTTTCGAAAGTCGAAGGCGGAAAAATTCCGATCTGAGACCGCGTTTGAGATCTGCCGTGGGGCCGAAGGGCGGACGGCGAGAGAAGCACCCGCGGCGGCGGATCGTGGACGCGATCTTCTACGTGGTGCGGACCGGGTGTGCCTGGCGGCAGCTGTCGAAGGACCCTCCGGCCTGGCCGACGGAACTGGCCGGGTGCACCCAGCAGTAAGCGTTGCCACTGACAACTCGTCCGATCGAGTTGGCCTGTCGAGGAGGCCGTCTCACCGAAACCGACGCCTTCGGTCACGCAGAAAGGCGGGTCCGCCACCACGGGGAAGTGACGGACCCGCCTGCG
>NZ_JBHWVI010000274.1:0-10304 GCF_042737005.1 Streptomyces sp. NPDC060027 | reverse complement strand
ACGGACAGGCGCACGCCCACGGCGAAGGCCCGCCCCCTCGACAGGGGGCGGGCCTTCGGACATCCGGAACGGATGAAGTCGCCGAGCGGATGCTGACCAAGCAAGCGCCGAGCGGATGCTCCTACCGGAGCGCGGGCGCCGCGGCGTACGGTGCGAGGTCCGCCGCCAGCTCCTCGTGGACCCGCAGCTTGAGCAGCGTGCCCTCCGGGGTGTGCTCCTCGGAGATCACCTCGCCCTCGGTGTGGGCGCGGGCGACCAGCTGGCCGTGCGTGTACGGAACGAGCGCCTCGATCTCGACCTTGGGACGCGGCAGCTCGTTGTCGATCAGGGCGAGCAGCTCGTCCATGCCCTGGCCGGTACGGGCCGAGACCGCGATGGAACGCTTCTCGTTCCGCATCAGCCGCTGGAGCACCAGCGGGTCCGCCGCGTCCGCCTTGTTGATCACGACGATCTCGGGCACCTTGGTCGCGCCGACGTCACGGATGACCTCGCGCACCGCGGCCAGCTGCTCCTCCGGAGCCGGGTGCGAACCGTCCACCACGTGCAGGATCAGGTCGGAGTCGCCGACCTCCTCCATTGTGGAGCGGAACGCCTCGACCAGGTGGTGCGGCAGATGGCGTACGAAACCGACCGTGTCGACCAGCGTGTACAGCCGCCCGCTCGGGGTCTCGGCCCGGCGCACGGTCGGGTCGAGGGTCGCGAACAGGGCGTTCTCGACGAGGACGCCCGCGCCCGTGAGGCGGTTGAGCAGGGACGACTTGCCGGCGTTGGTGTAACCGGCAATGGCGACCGAGGGCACCTTGTTGCGGCGGCGCTCCTGGCGCTTGATCTCGCGGCCTGTCTTCATGTCCGCGATCTCCCGGCGCATCTTCGCCATCTTCTCGCGGATACGGCGCCGGTCCGTCTCGATCTTGGTCTCACCGGGACCACGGGTGGCGAGACCGCCGCCCTTGCCGCCGCCCATCTGACGGGACAGCGACTGACCCCAGCCGCGCAGCCTCGGCAGCATGTACTGCATCTGCGCGAGCGCGACCTGTGCCTTGCCCTCTCGGGACTTGGCGTGCTGGGCGAAGATGTCGAGGATCAGGGCCGTACGGTCGATGACCTTGACCTTGACGACGTCTTCGAGGTGGATCAGCTGGCCGGGGCTCAGCTCACCGTCACAGATCACGGTGTCGGCGCCGGTCTCGATCACGATGTCCCGGAGCTCATTGGCCTTGCCGGAACCGATGTACGTGGCGGCGTCGGGCTTGTCGCGGCGCTGGACGACGCCGTCGAGCACGAGCGCTCCCGCGGTCTCCGCGAGGGCGGCCAGCTCGGCCAGCGAGTTGTCCGCGTCCTGAATGGTCCCCGAGGTCCAGACACCGACGAGGACGACCCGCTCCAGGCGGAGCTGTCGGTACTCGACCTCGGTGACGTCCTCGAGCTCGGTGGAGAGGCCCGCCACACGGCGCAGCGCCGCGCGCTCGGAGCGGTCGAGCTGCTCGCCGTCCCGGTCTCCGTCGATCTCGTGGCTCCAGGCGACGTCCTCTTCCATCAGGGCATCGGCCCGAAGACCTTCGGGGTAGTTCTGCGCGGGATTCTGCGCGTCCTGGGAAGGGGAAGAAGAGGAGGTCATTGGATCCTTACGTAGCTGGGGACAACTGCGGGCCGACGAATGCCGTCCGTCACAGGGAACAACGCCCGAGGCCACCGGGAGATTCCCGGTTCCGGCCGGGCCAACCCTCCGAAGGGGGCCGCGCCGCCGGCTCGAAGATGGTCGCACGGTACGGCCCGTCTCGTCACGTGACTTATCGGGCCCAGCCACGCCCCGCGGGCATCGCGCTCGCGGGGTGCCGGTGCGCTCCCGGTCCCCTCGACGCACGCGCCCGCGGGCCCCGCCGCCTCACGCGTGCTTGCGCGCCTTGGGGGCGTCGCTCTTCCAGTCCGGGTGTCCCGGCATCGGCGGCGTCTTCGCCGCATAGAGCCACGCCTTGAAGAACCCGCTCAGATCGCGTGCGGCGACGGCGGAGGCGAGGTCCACGAAGTCGGCCGTCGAGGCCACGCCGTCGCGGTTGACGCTCACCCAGGTCCGCTCCAGGCGTTCGAAGGCCGGGCGCCCGATCTCCTGCCGCAGCGCGTACAGGGCCAGGGCCGCGCCGTCGTAGACGTTCGGCCGGAAGATGCTGATCTTGTGGCCGGGCTTGGGTCCCTTCGGCGCCGCGGGCGGACCGCCGGCGGCGCGCCAGGAGTCGGACAGGCGGTAGGCCGCCTTCATCCGAGCCGCCATCGGCTTGTTCGCCTCCTCCTCGGCGTACAGGGCCTCGTACCAGGTGGCGTGCCCTTCGTTGAGCCACAGGTCGGACCAGGTGCGGGGGCTGACGCTGTCACCGAACCACTGGTGGGACAGCTCGTGCACCATGATCGACTCGACGTACCACTTCGGGTACGCGGGCTCGGTGAAGAGATCCTTCTCGAAGAGCGAGAGCGTCTGCGTCTCCAGCTCGAAGCCGGTCTGCGCCTGGGCCATCAGCAGCCCGTACGTCTCGAAGGGGTAGCGCCCGACCTTGCCCTCCATCCAGGCGATCTGGTCGGGGGTCTTCCGGAGCCACGGTTCGAGCGCCGCGCGGTCGGCGGCGGGGACGACATCGCGTACGGGCAGGCCGTGCGGTCCCGCGCGGTGCAGCACGCGGGAGCGGCCGATGGACACCTGCGTCAGCTCGGTGGCCATGGGGTGCTCGGTGCGATACGTCCAGGTCGTGGCCCCGCGGGCCCGGTCGGTGCCCTCCGGCAGACCGTTGGCCACGGCCGTGTACCCCTCGGGGGCGGTGACGTGGATGGTGAACATCGCCTTGTCGGAGGGGTGGTCGTTGCACGGGAAGACCAGGTGCGCGGCGTCGGCCTGGTTGGCCATCGCGAGCCCGTCCTTGGTCCGCACCCAGCCGCCGTCCTGGCCCTTCGCGCTGACCGGATCGCTGGTGTGACGCACGGTGATGCGCAGCGGGCTCCCGGCGGACAGCGGTTCGGCGGGCGTCACGACCAGGTCGTCGCCGGCGCTCACGAAATCGGCGGGCGCCCCGTTGACCTCGACCGATCGCACCGTTCCGTGCGCGAAGTCGAGATTGACGCGGTCGAGCGAAGCGGTGGTCAGGGCGTCGATCGTGGTGACGGCCGTGAGCGGCTTGTCGTTGGTGCCGGGGTAGGTGAAGTCGAGGTCGTACGACTCGACGTCGTAGCCGGGGTTGCCGAGGGTGGGGAAAAGCCGGTCACCCACTCCCAGGGGCGAGGCCGGGTCCGGGGCGCTCGCGGCGATCAGACAGACGGAGACGGCCGAGGCGAGCAGGGCCGACGTGACACGGCGGCTCCTCGGGCGTACGGGCGTGGGGGCGGGGTTGAGCGGCATGGACCACCGCTACCAGCGCGCACGGGTCCCGCGGTGGCGACTCGCGCCCGTCCCACCCGAACGGGTCCGCAAGGAGGCTCATCGAGGCCGTGCCCGGTGGCCGGCGTGGGGCGCCCGGCGCCCGGTGTCTACTGTGCCGCCGTCGCCGGATGCTGGGCCCGGCTCACGTCGTACACGCCGGGCACATTGCGCATCGCGCGCATCAGCGCCTGGAGGCGCGCCGCGTCCGGGAGTTGGAGCGTGTAGGTGTGGCGCACCCGCTGCTGACTGGGCGGTTCGACGGTCGCCGAGACGACGGCGACCCCCTCCGCCGCGATGGCTTCGGTGAGGTCGGCGAGGAGATGCGGGCGTCCGAAGGATTCGGCGACCAGGGTGACGCGGCACTCGGTGGTGTCCCCCCAGCGCACACCGACCTCCGCGCGTCCCGCGCTCTTCATGCGCGCCGCTCCGGCGCACTCCACGCGGTGCACGGTGACCACTCCCCCGCGGACGGCGAAGCCGGTCACCTCGTCGGGCGGTACGGGCGTACAGCAGCCGGCCATGCGTACGGACGCGCCGGGCGGGTCGGCGACGGCGCTCGCGGGGCGGGCGACCTGGGCCTCGATGGGGCGGGCCGGGGCCTCGACGGGCGTCCTGGGGCTCGTGGCGGAGGTCCCGGACGTCTCCTCGTCGCCGGGTGCGGGGTGCGTGGCCATCCAGCGCTGGATGGCGATCCGCGCCGCGGCCGTGTGCGCGTGCTCCAGCCACTCCCTGGACGGCTCGGAGGCGGGGTCCTGGCCCATGAGGAGCTGAACCGTGTCGCCGTCCTTCAGGACCGTACTGAGCGTCGCCAGGCGGCCGTTGACGCGGGCTCCGATGCAGGCGTGCGCGTCCTCGCCGTACTGCGCGTAGGCCGCGTCGACGCAACTGGCGCCCTCCGGAAGGCCCAGCGAGCCTCCGTCGGCGCGGAACACGGTGATCTCGCGGTCCTGGGCGAGGTCTTCGCGGAGTGTCGACCAGAAGGTGTCGGGGTCCGGGGCGCCCTGCTGCCAGTCGAGCAGCCGGGAGAGCCAGCCGGGACGGGTGGGGTCGGCGCGCTCGCCGTCGAAGGGGCGGTCCCCGCCGCCGTCCGGCTGTTCCTCCGGCGGCGATGTGTAGGGATTGCCGAGCGCGATGACTCCGGCCTCGGCCACCTTGTGCATCTGGTGCGTGCGGATGAGGACTTCGGCGACCTGGCCGTCGCCACGGGTCACGGCCGTGTGCAGCGACTGGTACAGGTTGAACTTGGGGACGGCGATGAAGTCCTTGAACTCCGAGACCACCGGGGTGAGACAGGTGTGCAGTTCGCCGAGAACGCCGTAGCAGTCGGCGTCCTCGTTCACGAGCACCAGGAGGCGTCCGAAGTCGGCGCCGCGCATCGGGCCGCGCTTGCGCGACACGCGGTGCACGGAGACGAAGTGCCGTGGCCTTATGAGGACTTCGGCCTGGATGCCGGCGTCGCGCAGGACCACGCGCACCTCCTCCGCGATCTCCGCGAGCGGGTCGTCGTCGCGGCCGGCGTTCTCGGCGATGAGCTCCCGCGTGTGCTCGTACTCCTCGGGGTGCAGGATCGCGAAGACGAGGTCTTCCAGCTCGGTCTTGAGCGCCTGCACACCGAGGCGCTCGGCGAGCGGGATCAGCACGTCGCGGGTCACTTTGGCGATCCGTGCCTGTTTCTCGGGGCGCATGACACCGAGGGTCCGCATGTTGTGCAGCCGGTCGGCGAGTTTGATCGACATCACCCGGACGTCGTTGCCCGTCGCGACCAGCATCTTCCGGAACGTCTCCGGTTCGGCGGCGGCGCCGTAGTCGACCTTCTCCAACTTGGTGACGCCGTCGACGAGATAGCAGACCTCGTCGCCGAATTCCTCCCGTACCTGATCCAGCGTCACTTCCGTGTCCTCGACGGTGTCGTGGAGCAGGGAGGCGGTCAACGTCGTCGTCTCGGCGCCCAGTTCGGCGAGGATCAGCGTCACGGCGAGCGGGTGCGTGATGTACGGCTCGCCGCTCTTGCGCATCTGGCCGCGGTGCGAGGACTCCGCGAGCACGTACGCCCGGCGCAGAGGCTCCAGTTTGGCGTCCGGATGGTGGGCGCGGTGCGCGTCCGCCACATGCCCGATGGCGTCCGGCAGCCGGTCGCGGGTCGCGGGCCCGAGCAGTGCGGCCCGCCCCAGGCGGCGCAGGTCGATCCGGGGGCGCGCCTTCCTGCGGTGCGCCGGGGTCGCCCCGGGCTCCAGCGAGGGCGAGCGCTCGGGGGCGGGCATTGCAGGGCCTGGCGTCGCGGGATTCGTCGCCTCCGCACTCATGGGCACCTCCGGCTGCGTAAGACCGGCGGACGGGTGCCCCATGGCGTACTCGGCTCAGGGGATCGTGTAGGTCCCCCGTCCGGGCCGGTGCTTGATGCTACCGAGCCCACCACGCCCGGTTGACCGCCTCTCGCCGAGCGTGAAACGGATCACCCATTCGAGCGAAGGTTTTGGGGTTTACGGTTTCGAACTTTCGGAAGGGACGGCACGGACGTACGGCGTCGCAGCACTAGACGAGTAGTTCCGAATGCGGGGTTCTCAGACGGAGGGAGGGTGTCCAACATCGGGTTGTGACGACCGATTTAGACACCCTCTTGACGGCACTGTACGTGCATGTCGATGACCGTTTGAAGACCCCGCGGTGGCGTGGACGTCCGCCGCGGCTGACCGATGCCGAGCTGGTGACCCTCGCGGTGGCCCAGGCCATGCTGGGCTTCCACTGCGAGGCACGATGGCTGCGCTTCGCCCACGCCCACCTGAACGGAATGTTCCCGTACCTGCCCCAGCGCCCTGCCTACAACAAGCGGCTGCGAGCCGCTCTGCCCCTGGTCAAACGGGCCATCCGGTCGCTGGCCGCAGACACCGACCTGTGGCTGGACGATGTGTGGATCGTGGACTCCACGCCCGTGGAGTGCGCCCGCTCCCGCGAGACCGTCAAACGCTCCGACCTGGCCGGCTGGGCCAACTACGGCTACTGCCGCTCGCACTCCCGTTTCTACTGGGGCCTGAAACTGCACCTGGTGTGCACCCCGGCCGGACTGCCCGTCACCTGGGCCCTGGCCGACCCCAAGATCGACGAACGGCAGGTCCTGGCCGCCCTGATCGACGGCGAACCGCATCTGGCAGCTTCCCGGCCGGGGCTGCTGATCCTGGCGGACAAGGGCTACATCGCCGCCGAACTCGACCGCTTCCTCGCCGCCCGCGACATCAGCCTGCTACGGCCGTCCTACCGCAACCGCGGCACCCCACAGCCCGCAGAAGCCCTGCTCAAGACGGTGCGCCAGCTGATCGAGTCGGTCAACGACACCCTCAAAGGCCAGCTCGATCTGGAACAGCACGGCGGGCGCACCATCGACGGCGTCGGAGTCCGGGTGGCCCAGCGGATCCTGGCGATGACCTGCGCGATCTGGCACAACCGCACCATCGGCGCACCCATCACCAGGTCACTGATCGCCTACGACCACTGAGCCACATAGGAACTACTCGTCTAGTCGCGGCGAGGTCGCGGCAATAGGGGGACAGATCGCGCCCGTCCTCCGGCCGCTCGACTCAGCGTCGCGCGTCGTCCAGCCACTCCGCGTCGATCTCGCCCTCGGCGACGATCACCGCGGGGCCCGTCATCTCGATCTCGCCGTCCGCGCGCTCGGTGATCACCAGGCGTCCGCCGGGCACGTCGACGGTGTACGTCGCCGGGGTGCCGGTCACGGCGGGGTCCGCGTGGTCGCGGCGGGCCGCGGCGACGGCCACGGCGCACGCGCCCGTGCCGCAGGAGCGGGTCTCGCCGGAGCCGCGCTCATGGACCCGCAGGGCGACATGACCGGGTCCCCGGTCGACCACGAACTCGACGTTGACCCCGTCCGGGTAAGCCGACGCCGGGGTAAACGGCGGCGGCGTGAACAGATCGCCGGCGTGCGCGAGGTCGTCCACGAAGGCGACGGCGTGCGGGTTGCCCATGTTCACGTTGCGTGCGGGCCAGCTGCGCTCGCCGACGCTCACCGTCACTTCTCCCCCGGGGAGGAGTGCCTTGCCCATGCCGACGGTGACGTCTCCGTTCTTGGCGACGTGCACGGTCTTCACACCCCCGCGCGTGGCGACGGCCGTATCTCCTTCGACCACATACCCGGCGCGCTGGAGGTAGCGGGCGAACACACGCACTCCGTTGCCGCACATCTCGGCGACCGAGCCGTCGCCGTTGCGGTAGTCCATGAACCACTCCGCCTCGGCCGCCAGGTGCCGGGCCTCGGGGTGCGCGGCGGACCGTACGACGTGCAGCAGACCGTCGCCGCCGATGCCCGCGCGGCGGTCGCACAGCGCGGCGACAGCGGTCGGGGGCAGGTCGATGACGTTCTCAGGGTCCGGGACGATCACGAAGTCGTTCTCGGTCCCGTGGCCCTTGAGGAAGGCGATCCGCGTGCTCATCCCTCGATCGTACGGGGTCGGCACGACAGTCCGGGCAGCGCGGGGCGGGGGCGGCTACGGCACCCACGTCCACGTCGGGCCGGGTGACCGGGGCCGGGTCCGTGACCCGGCGGACCGGGCCGGCGGAGTCAGCGCAGTCGGGCCACGCGCCACACGGCGAGCACCGCCACCGCGGCGACGACCACGACGTACGCGATCACCACACGCCAGTCCGGGCGGCGGCCGGAGCCGCGCGGCGGGAAGCCGGGCAGGGCGTAGCCGACCCGGCGGGCGGCCATCATGCCCCAGCCCGCGGCGCACGAGCAGATCAGCAGGCCGAGCATGGCGACCACGGCACCGCCGTCACCGAACTCGAAGGCCAGCGGGAAGGCGAACATCAGCGAACCGGTCGCGGCCAGCGCCACGATGGGCGCGAGCTGCCAGATGCGCAGTCGGCGCTGCGGGCGCAGCTCGACCTCGACCTCCGGTTCCGGGGACATCTCGCCGGGAGCGGGGCCGTCGGCGATCACCCCGTCGGGGGTCTCCTCGGGGCCGTCGGAGCTCAGGCGGTCTCCGCCCAGCTCCGGCTCGACGCCGGGATCGGCGTCCGGTTCGATGCTCAGTCGGACTCCGTCCGGATCATCACCGTACTCAGTGCCTCGTGCAGTGTCGCGAGGGCCGGCCTCCATCGCCACGCGCCCTCCCAACTCGGACTTCACTGGTCGATCGAAGCTCGATGATGGCACGGCACCGGAGGCCCGGATGACGGCCGGAGCGTCCCGATGCCATGACGTGATCAGGCTGTGACCGGTCGTTCGACCAACGCCAGTGCGAGTTCCGGGAGTTCTGTGAGATCCGCCGCAGCCCCACTGAGCCAATGCACCCGCGGGTCGCGCCGGAACCACGAATCCTGACGGCGCGCGAAGCGCTTGGTGGCGCGAACGGTCTCGGCGCGGGCCTCGGCATCGGTGCACTCCCCGGCGAGCGCCGCGAGGACCTGCTGGTACCCGAGCGCGCGTGACGCCGTGCGCCCCGCGCGCAGGCCGTGCGCCTCCAGGGTGCGCACTTCATCCACGAGCCCGGCCTCCCACATCCGGTCCACCCGGCGTGCGATGCGCTCGTCGAGCTCGGGGCGCGCCACATCGACACCGATCTGGAGGGTGTCGTACACGGAGTCGTGGCCGGGCAGATTGGCGGTGAAGGGCTTGCCGGTGATCTCGATGACCTCGAGCGCCCGGACGATACGGCGGCCGTTGCTGGGCAGGATCGCGTGCGCGGCCTCGGGGTCGGCCATGGCGAGCCGCGCGTGCAGCGCTCCGGAGCCGCGCAGGGTGAGCTCCTCCTCCAGGCGGGCGCGCACCTCGGGGTCGGTGCCGGGGAACTCCAGGTTGTCGACGGCCCCTCGGACGTACAGCCCGGAGCCGCCCACCAGGATCGGCCAGCGCCCCTCGGCGAGCAGCGCGTCGATGCGGGCGCGGGCGAGCCGCTGGTACTCGGCGACGCTGGCGGTGACCGTCACGTCCCAGATGTCCAGGAGGTGGTGCGGGACGCCGCCGCGCTCATCGGGCGTCAGCTTGGCGGTGCCGATGTCCATCCCTCGGTACAACTGCATCGAGTCGGCGTTGACGACCTCGCCTCCGAGACGCCTGGCGAGGAAAACGCCCAGATCGGACTTTCCTGCGGCGGTCGGTCCGACGACGGCGATGACCCGGGGGGCGGGGGGTGCGCTACTCACGGTCCCAGTCTCGCAAACCCCCGGCCCTCTCCTCCAACGAGCTACGTGACGCCGTGGGTCCGAGTTCGTTGCCTGATGCGAGGTTCCCGCCTCCGGTTCCGAGAACCGGTGACCCGGGCGACGCAATGGGACGCACCGGGCGACGCGGAATTTCGCCTTCACGAGTAACGTATGGAGCGGATATGGGCGTTTTTGCACGACTTCTCCGGAGGTCAAAGGCTGCGGAGGAGGCGTCACCCGCCGAGGTGGAGACCGCCGTACAGCCGGACGGCACCGAGGCGGAGGCGGCGGTGGCGGCAGAGGGTTCGTCCGAGAACGAGGGCGAGGCGACGGCGGGGACCGCCGGGACCGACACCGCGGAGGACGTCGACATCCCCAAGCAGCAGACCGCCGAACAGGCCGCCGACAACGAGGCCGGCGAGGGCGCCCGCACATAACTGTCCCGCGAGGGAAGGCGAACCATGGGTCTGATGGACAATCTGAAAGCCAAGCTGGAGCCCGCCAAGGACAAGGTCTCCGGGCTCGCGCAGCAGCACGGGCACAAGGTCACGCACGGCCTCGACAAGGCCGCGAAGGTGGTCGACGAGAAGACCAAGCACAAGTACAGCGGCAAGATCCAGACGGGCACGGGCAAGGCCAAGGACGCCATGGACCGCCTCGCGCACAAGGACGGCGGCGGGGCCACGCCCCCACCGGACATGCCGACGCCGCCTCAGACATCCTGAACGACCCACACATCGGCGGC
>NZ_JBHWVI010000273.1:0-10390 GCF_042737005.1 Streptomyces sp. NPDC060027 | reverse complement strand
CGAAAGGCCATGGCGCGGCCGGTATGACCGTTCGTGACCGCTCTACACAGAGCTACGGATCAGAAGGCGCCGCGCCCCAGTCGTGCCCGATCAAGCGGTAGTCCATCTCAGCTCTCCAGGTCCGGCCATCCATCCCTGTTGGAGTAGCTCTCGCAGCAGTACCGGGTCAAGCGGTTCCACTCCTTCCCGGTAGCGAGTTCGTACGCCTGATCCGGCACGTACAGCAGCCACTCCCCGTCAAACTCGGTGGAGGTGTACGGGGCGAACTTGTCGACGTCGAAGAAGACGCCTTCCCATACGGCTCGTCCCGCGGCGACGACAGCGCCACGGGCGTACAGGAACACGTCGGCAGACTGTGGGAAGGCTCGCCGTTCCGGTCCGTCATGTCGGCAACCGGAAGCGTCCCGAACTTCTCTTGGTCCAAGCGGTAGAGAGCCTCGGCATGACGTTCCGCGAAGCCGATGATGTCGGGGACGGAACGGCGGCTCAGCTCCTCGGCCAGGCGCCGGCAGCTCGCCTCCGTGGCTTCGCCGTTCAGGGTGGCTATCAGTGCCCAGAGGCGGCCCATGTCATTGTCACTGGCGCAGGATGCCAGAACGGTCTGACATCCACGGCTGACATCAACGAGGCCGGACGGCGGCATACACCAGCACCCCCAGGCGACCGCCGGACCAGCCGTCGACGGCCCCGAACGCGGGCGTAGATCGAACTTACAAGGCGGCGGGCCTGTGGGCCCTGAGATCAGGGGAGGCCGCCGACGGGTGCGGTCACTGCTGCGGCTTCGACCTCGGTTTCGGGGGCTACCGGGATCTGCGGTGTGCGGAACCAGTTGAGGAAGCCGAGGGCAGCAGCCGGGACCACCAAATAGAGGAGCAGGACGATCAGGGCCTGTGTCGTTCCGTGGCCGTCGAAGTAGATCGTGTTGCGCAGCAGGATGTAGGCGTTGCGGGGTGGCAGGTAGGGGCCGATGGCACTCCAGAAGCCCGGGAGGTAGGGGACGCCGTTGGCTCCGCCGGAGGAGGGGTTGCCGAAGAGGATGACCACGACGACGGTCACGAGTGTTCCCGCGGCGCCGATGAGTTTTTGCAGGACGGCGGCGACGAAGGCGACCGCGGCGATGATGAGGGACAGGATCGGCCAGACGATCCAGAACTTCTGGCTGGGGTAGCCCTGGAGCCAGTAGCACACGATGAGGTTGACGACCAGGCCGGCGACGATGGCGTAGCCGACGATGACGGCCGCCCGCCAACGCCCCGTAGGAGTACCGGTCGCGGTCTTGAGCATGGTGGCACCCATGTAGCCACCGACGAGCAACGGGACCAGCAAGAGCGAGACGACGACGCCGAACGGGTCCTTCTTGGCCAGCGGATGCGGTGCGTACTGCTGGAGGGTGAGCGGCCGACCGGTGCTCTTGGCTGCGGCCTCGAAGGAGGTTGCCAGGTCCAGCGGAGCGACGTCACTGATGGTGGGGACGACGATCAAGGTGTCGGACTTCTGTCCGGGGACGAGCGCCCCGTAGATCTTGGCCTGGTCGATCGCATGCTTGGCGGCCGACTCGTCCGTGTAGTGGCTGACCTTGAGTGAGATGTTCTTCTGGGCCGCCGACAGGACCGGGGACTGGGCTGTCGCGCCGAACGGCATGTCGTTCGCGACGGGCGAGTGCCCGGAACTCATGTAGTTGGCGGTGAACAGGCACTGCATCACCCCGGCGATCACCAGCGCGGCGACGAGCCGGACAACCGGCTTGGGGCCCGAAGCCTGCGCGGCCGCTGAATCCGTGTCCTCGGAGGGGGCAGCCTCTCCGGGTGGGTTGACCGGTCCCCACCGTCCCAGGTATCCGATGATGAGGGCGCCCAGCAGCGCGTACGCACCGAGGACGATCAGCGGTGTCGTGATGTTGTTGCCGCCGAAGTAGAGAACGTTACGCAGCAGAGTGACGGCGTGCTGGGGTGGGAAGACGGCGCCGATGTGCTGCCAGTAGGTGGGCAACAGAGCCAGTCCGCCGCCGCCTGCCGATGCCCCGCCCAGGAAGATGAACAGGATCACCACCAGGAGGGTGCCCAGTGGTCCGACCAGGCGTTGGAGGGCGGCGGACGCCAGTGCAACCGCGGCGGCGATGAGGATGAAGCACGGCAACAGGGGCCAGAAGTGGCTGTTGGCAAAGGCGCCGAGGCCCGGACCGGCGATCAGGTCGGTCACCAGGGCGCCGGCCGTGGCGTAGCCGAGCAGGATCGCCACCCGCCAGGGTGCGGCTGCGGTCTTGGTGGTCTTGAGCACCAAGACGGCGGCGAGGTAGCCGCCGACCAGCAGTGGGACCAGGAGCAGTCCCGAGACACCGCCGAGCCGGTCACTCAGTGGCAGCGGCTTGAGTGTCTGCACCGTCAGGGGCCGCCCGAGCTTCTTGGCCCCCTCCGCGAACGCGCCCTCGATCTCGACCCGGCCGAAGAAGCTCTTGGCGGGAACGACGATCAAGGTGTCGCTAGCCTTGCCGGGCAGATAGGCGCCATAGATTTTGCTCTGGTTGACCGCGTCGACTACGGCGGCTTCGTCCTTGTAGCTGAGTGTGTGGAGCGACATCTTCGATGTCACCGCGTTCACGACCGGGGACGCGCCGGTCACCCCGAACGGCATGTTGCGTGGCACCAGCAGTTGGAGCGCACTGATCAGGCAGAGCGCGAACAGGCTCTGCAGGACCACCACGATCCCCAGCGCTACCAGGACCTTCTTCACCATGCGTACGCCACCCGCTTCTGTGGAGCCCCGCAGCCCATCGGTACGCGGCACGGCCACGTCATCTCGACTGCTCAGCCGAGGCGTAAAGGAAGCCAGCGGCCTGGACCGGTCAGCTACTCTCCGCACTCGTTCATGGACGCTACGTCTTCGGCGTGCTCTCGGCGCGCTGAGAGCGCAGCCGGGTGCAAGCGAGGAGGGACGAGTACGGAGCTGCCGACAGTCCAGCAGCAGGTTTGGAGGACGCCGTCACCTGGGCGGCCAAGCGGACGGCTCCACGCGCCGGAACGTAGAGGGGCACACCACGACACCCCCAGGCCGTCTCAGTTTCCGTCTCATCCAGCGACGTTCACCGTCGTTCAGGCGGGTCCATCAGCGGAAGACGTCCCGGCGTTCACCCGCCCACGAACGCAGGTGAACGCCCCTGCACACCGCTCCGCAGCCCACCAACACAGTTGGAAAGCGTGTTGGGGGCAACCCCTCACGAGTTCGAATCTCGTATCCTCCGCCATTGCTCTCACCGGGCAATACGAAGAAGGTCCTGACCGGTTTCGACTGGTCAGGACCTTCTTCGCGTTCCGGGTCGGGCTCGAGCGGGCCGGGCATCGCGCGCCGCCGAGCGGTCAGTCCCCCGGGTCTCCGCGTCGGCCCGCCATCCGGCCGTACAGCTGTTATCGCCTCTCGGGGTCTTGGCACAGATGAGGTCGAAGGGCGCATACAGCGCCTCGGACACTTCTTGTCAGGAGTCTTCGTTGAGATCGTTCCGTTGGTCCGCGTCTCTGGCCTCGGTGGCCGGCCTCGCCGGTTCCGTGCTGCTCGGCACCTTCGCCGCCGTTCCCGCGCAGGCACAGACACCCGCCGCCGCCCCTGCCCTGACCGCCGCCGCGCCCCAGGGGCCGGACACGGCGACCTCGCCCGTCGGCACCGCGCAGCCGAAGGGAAGCAATCCGTGGGCGCCGCAGACGGAGTGCCTCGGGCTGGTGCCGCCGCCCTACGCGTACGCGACGCAGTCGCCGTCCGTGTGCGGCGACTGGCGGTTCGGCCCGGTACACCTGCCGAAGACCGGCGTTCTCGGCGGCATCCTCAGCGGCTACCAGCGGTTCGGCCAGCTCACTCCCGTGGAGTTCCTGAACAAGTGGTGGAACCCGACGGCCGACTTCGGCCGGGGCGACTGGCGGTACCCGCCGGACCAGGGCTTCGCGCACAACAACACCGGGCAGGTCATCGCGGGCCCCGTGACGCTCCACCCGGGCGACCTGGTGGACCGGTTCGGCGACGAGTTCGGCAGGTACCTGGCGCCGGCCGGAGCGAAGTTCGCGCAGCGGGCGCTGCCGCCGTCCAACCTCAACACGTCGGATCCCCGGTATCCGTACAACTACCACCTGTACCGGGTGGTGAAGGACACCGTCCTGTGCGCCGGGCCCCAGGCCGCGGCGTTCGAGCAGCCGGGCCAGGGCGTGCAGTACGTGACCTCCCCCACGTTCTGCCCTAGGTCGGGGGTCGTGGACGGCTCAGTCAACGGTCTCCTGGCCAGCGGCAACATCCAGCGCGCGAACTGACCGAGCGGAACTGAAGGCCGGCGCCATGGACAGGCACCAGTTGTGCGCGGCCCTGCGGGCCGCCGGGGTCCCGGCCGGGCGGTACGAGATCGCCGGCTGTCCCGGCGGTCCGTGGCCGGCGGACCGCCTCTTCCTGGCCGAACAGGACGGCCGGTGGGTGGTCGGCGTCCACGAACGCGGTCGGCGCGAGGTGGTGGAACGGTTCCCGGACGAGGACGCGGCCTGCCGCCACCTCTACGGCCTGCTGACGGACGAAGGGCCCCGGCCCGTTCCGCTCACTCCCGAGGAGACCGAGCGGCTGCTGCACGACGGCGAAGCGATCCAGCGCCGGGCCCGCGAGCAGCTGGACCGGGCGCTGAAAGCCGCCCGGCGGCCTCCCGCGGACGGATCACCGTAGAAGGGCCGACCGCGGAATGGCCCCACCGCCGGGCGGTGGGGCCCGACGGCTCCGCCCACTCCACCGGCTCAGTCGATCTTCACGTTCTTCGAGACGGTGATCTGGTCGATGTCGGTGGTGCGGACCGTGACCTTCATGGTCCAAGTGCCCGGCAGCGGAAGGGTGAGGCCGTCGGAGGTCCAGTAGCCGCCCTTGTCGGTGATCTCCGCGTCGATCGGGCCGACCTTCTGTGATTCCAGCGTGAAGGTGAGGCGCAGTTCGGGGACGGTCGCGAGGCCGCCGTCGGGGCCGATGATCACGGCCTGCACGGAGTTCTCGCCCACCCGGCCCGGCGACAGCTCGACCTGGACCTTGCCGTGCCCGCCGGGGGTGCCGACGTCGAAGGGCACGACGGTCGTCGACGAGGTGGGCCGGTCCGCGGCCGCGACGGCGGCGGCGGTCTCCTTGGCCGCGCGGCCCGGCTGGGTCCCGGTCAGCATCGTCGTGATCACGAGCACCAGGATGCCGACGGTGACCTCGGCGAGCACCGACCGGCGCAGGCCCTGGTGACAGGCGGCACCCGCCGCCCCGTCTCCCCCTACGTCCTGCCGACTGTCCGCTCGACCGTCCTCCGGCACCCGCTCGGCCGCGTCCTCCTGTCCGCCGCCCGAGCCGATGGCCGTGTCCGTGTCCCCGGCGGCCGTGCCCGCCGCGCCGGTGTCCTTGTCCGCCGGCGCCCCGGCCGTCACCGCGACCGCCACACGCTCGGCCGGAACGGCGACCGAGGTCTCCGAGGCTTCCGAGCTCTCCCAGGCTTCCGAATTCTCCGAGGTCGCCGTCCGCGCCAGTCGGGCCGTCCACCGTCGCGAGTACGCGGCGCCCACCAGCAGCAGCGCCACCGCGACGATCTTGACGACCAGGAGCCTGCCGTACGACGTCGAGGTCACCGCGTCCCAGGAGCCGAGGCCGCGCCAGGACTGGTAGACGCCGGTGGCCGCGAGAACGGCGACCGAGGTGAGGGCGAGCCGGGAGAAGCGGGTGACCACGGCCGGGGGGATCGGCTCGGCCGGACGGTAGAGGGCCGTCAGCAGGGCGGTCAGGCCGCCGAGCCACACCGCCATGGCGAGCAGATGCAGCACGGAGGAGACCATCGCCACCGGCACCTGGATCCCGGCGGAGGCGTGCTCGGAGGCGGCCCAGGTGACCGCGAGGCCCAGCGAGAAGAGTCCGCCGAGGACGAGGACACCGCGGCCGGCCTCCCGGTCTCCGGCGGGCGCCCGCAGGGGCAGGAAGGCCGCCGCGGCGAGCAGCGCCAGCCGCGCCACCAGCACGATGCCGGGCCGGCTCGTCAGGGTGTCCCGCAGGATCGCCGGGTCGAAGACCTCTCCCGGGCCGGTGCCGCGCTCGTAGGGGCCGCGCAGCAGGAGCAGCGCGAGCGTGGAACCGAGCAGGGTCCACCAGCCGGTCACCAGCAGCCGCCGCACGGAGCCCGGGAAGCCGCAGGCCAGGACGAATGTCGCGGTGCCGATGAGCAGGGCGAGACCGCCGTACGCGGCGTACCGGGCGATGTCGTAGAGGGTGGCGGAGGCGGGATCGCCACCGGTGGGCGGCAGGGGCGCGGCGGTCGCGGAGGGTTTGCCGATGGAGAAGGTGAAGGCGCCGGAGACGGGGTGGCTGTCCGCCGAGACGACGCGCCAGGCCACGGTGAACGTGCCGGTGCCGAGGCCGCGCGGCAGGGTGACGCGGGCGGTGTCGGAGCGGCCGTCCGCGTGGCTCGGTTCGCCGGTGTGGACGCGCCGGTTCTCCGGGGTGAGCACACGGAAGGAGTCGTCGAGCAGCCCGATGGACTCACTGAATGCCAGGGTCACCTGGCGGGGTGCCGACTTCAGGACGACGCCGTCCTGCGGATCGGTACTCGTCAGCGCGGCGTGGGCGGACGCGCCGCCCACGCCCCCGAAGAGCACCAGCACCAGGACACTGCCCAGCAGGGCCAGGGCACGGGCGCCGCGCCGCCGCCGGTCTCGCTGCCTGCTTCCATTCACACGCCGTCTCCGTATCCGCATGTGCAGAGTCTCGGTTACGTACGGACGGGGGCCGCGTCCGGCTCACCTCTGCGCCGTCGAACCCTTCTCGAAGGCCTCCCGAGTGAGGAAGGCGAGCAGGGCGGGCTTCTCGGGCAGACGGACCTCGGGCAGGTCGATCTCGGGGAGCACGATGTCCCCGGCCGGGACGAAGCCCTGCCGGGTCAGGCGGGCGATGGCCTTGGCGTTGCGGGCGTCGGGTTCGACCACGGCGCGCCGCCGGTCGAGGCCCGTCAGCGCGTACGCCAGGAACGCGGCCAGCAGCGTGGACGACCAGCCTGGCCGCGCGCCGCCCCCGGGGGCCGGGGGTCCGATCAGCAGGTGGACGCCGATGTCGCCGGGCCGGACCTCGTAGCACTCGCTGACCCGGTCGGCCTCGGGCTCGTACGTCTGGAAGAGCGCGGCGGGTACGCCGTCCTTGACCGCGAGGAAGGCGTGGTGGGTGTCGAGCGAGTCGAGGTGGAGGTAGGTCTCCAGCACCTGCCGCTTCGTGAACCCGGTCATGCCCCAGTACGCGGCGCGCTCCTCGGTGACCCAGCCGTGAAGGACGTCGAGGTCGGCGTGCGGGTCCACGGGCAGCACCCGGACCGTGCCGAAGCCGTCGACCCGTTGCTCGTGAACGGCCTCACGGGCGTCGGCGTACGTCTCAGTCGTCATGGCTCTCCTTGGTCAGCGCGTTCCAGTCGGTGGTCACCGGGACGAGAACTCCCGCGAGCCACAGGGGGAGTTGGTCCCGGTGGTGGGCCGCGCCGGGAACGCCGTCGGCGCCGAACGGCACCACCCAGAGGCTGTTGTCCCGGTCGGCTAGGTCCCAGACGTACCGGGCCGCGGGTCCGCGCGCGCTCAGGTCGGTCAGTCCGGGTACCGAGGACGTGCTCAGGACACAGTCGTTGTCGCCGGACAGGGCCGGTTCGTCGTACGCGGTGCCGGTGAGCGCCCGCCAGGGGGCGAGGCGATGGGTGTCGCCCCAGGTGCGGGACGCGGGCCGGGCGGCCACCTCCTCGACGGAGGCGCGCACCACGTCGTCGCGGTCGATGCCGTACAACTCCCGCTCCGTCAAAAGGTTATCGAGGGCGAAGGCGACGCGCGGGGTGAGCGCGAGCCACGGCAGGAAGACCTCCGGGTGGGCGGGCGGCTCGGCCAGGACGGCGAGGGCCGGGTGGGCCGCGAGCCGTCGTACGACCGCGCCGCGCACCTCCGCGAACACCGCCGCGGTGCCGCTGTCGGCGTCCATGTGCCGGTTCCAGCGCAGGAGCCGGTCCCTGAGCTCGGCCGGGGGACCGGACAGTTCGAGTGCGGCCAGCCGGTCCAACAGGGCGGCGGCGGAGCCGAGATGGGTGTCCATGTGGATGGCCGGCATGTCCCCCGCCGACCACGTGTCGCCCGCGTCGAGCAACTGCCGGATGCGGGCGGCGCGGTGAGGCGGGGAGAACTCGACGCCGAGCGGGGCCGCGGGGCCGCGCTGGTTCGCCATCACGGCGATGCCGTCCTCGACCGGGCCGTACGGCATCTCGTGCCAGCCGGTCCACTCGTGCCCGGCCTCCCAGGCGGGCACCACCCGGGTGCGGTTGGCCGTGCCGCGGACCGGGACCCGGCCCGCGACGCGGTGCAGCAGCCCGCCCTCGGTGTCGGCGGCCTGCACGACGTTCACCGGTTCCGCCCAGGCGTCGAACGCCCGGTCCACGTCGGCGACGCGGCGGGCCCGCAGCAGCGGGAGGAGCGCGCCGAATCCGAGGTCACCCGTCACGCGGGGCGGACAGCGGAGGCTGATGGACTCCTCGGCACCGACGCCCCCGATCACCACGGGCCCGCGCGCCGTCTCGATCACCTCGACCTCGACGGACGCACCGCCGGCCACCTCCACCCGCTCCACGTGCCGCGCCGCGGGCCGCCACACACCGTCGGGATCGAGGGCCTCGACGGCTCCGCCGTCCCCGGCGTCCGCGCGGCGCAGCCGCTCCCGGTAGAGGTCCTGGTAGTCGGCCATCGCGTTGGTGATCGCCCAGGCGACCGTTCCGGTGTGGGCGAAGTGCGCGATGCCCGGGACGCCGGGGACGGCGATGCCGACGACGTCGAACTCGGGGCAGGAGAGGCGGATCTGCTGGTAGACGCCGGGGTCCTCGATGAAGCGGTGCGGGTCACCGGCGATCACCGCCTGCCCGGTGGCGGTGCGTTCACCGCTCACCAGCCATCCGTTGCTCCCGGTGGTGCCCGGTCCGTCCATGGCGAACAGCCCGACCGCGTCCGCGCCCAGCCGCCGTACGACCTCCTCACGCCACAGCTTGGCGGGGAACCCGGCGAAGAGGATGTGCGTGCCGAGCCAGATCCCCAGCGGGCTCCAGGGGTCCCAGCGGCCCGGAGCGAGCCCGCTCGCCGCGAACTCGGGTGCGCGACCGGCCCCTTCGGCCAGCCCGTCGTTGACCCCGTCGACGTACGCGGCGATCCACGCGGCGGTCTCGGGGTCCCGTTCCGCCAGGGCCTCGAAGCAGCGTCGCGCGGTGTCGCCGAGCTGGGCCTGACGGGCGAACCGGTCCCAGCCGACAGCCTCCTCGCCGAGGAACGCGGCCGAGGTGCCCTGGAAGCGGTGCCGTTCGACCTCCAGCTGCCAGGCCCGGTCCACCGCGGTGATCCGGCCCTGGGCGCGTGCGAGTTCGGTCGCACTGTCGGCGCGCAGGTGCGGGATGCCCCAGGTGTCACGGTAGATCTCGGCGGTCACGGTCCATCCCCACTCTTATCAGGTTAGGCTAACCTAACTCACATCCTGGAGATCGTACGTGCGGGGCGCCCACCCGCCGAACCCGGGCGGTCACGACCGAGCGCCCCGCCCCCGCACGCGGGATCATCGATCCATGGACGTCACTCTTCACCTCGCCCAGCAGCCCGAGGCCGACGAACTGCTCGGCCGCAGCCCGCTAGCGGCCCTGGTCGGCATGCTGCTGGACCAGCAGGTGCCGATGGAGTGGGCCTTCGCGGGGCCGTACACGATCGCTCAGCGCATGGGGGCGGACGATCTCGACGCGCACGAGATCGCCTCGTACGACCCGGAGAAGTTCGCCGCGCTGCTCTCGGCCAAGCCGGCCGTGCACCGCTATCCCGGTTCCATGGGCAAGCGGATCCACCAGTTGTGCCACTACCTCGTCGAGCACTACGACGGAGACGCCACCGCCGTCTGGAAGGACGCCGAAACCGGCGACGAACTCCTCCGGCGCCTCAAGGAACTCCCCGGCTTCGGTGCCCAGAAGGCCCAGATCTTCCTGGCCCTCCTCGGCAAACAACTCGGCGTCCGCCCCAAGGGCTGGCGCGAAGCCGCGGGCCCCTACGGCGAGCCCGAGTCCTTCCGCTCGGTCGCCGACATCACCGGCCCCGAGTCCCTCGCCAAGGTCCGCGCCCACAAACAGGAGATGAAGGCGGCGAAAGCCTCCGGCAAGTAGCCCGGGCCCGGGGAACCGGCGCCCCCACCTACCCGGCACGGATGCCCACCCCCGGGGCTCCGCCCCAGACCCCGCTCCTCAAACGCCGGAGGGGCTGAAACTTGCACCCGCACCCGCAGCGGACATCGCACGGGAGGGGCCGTGCCGGTACTTCCCTATGTCCGTCGCTTACGTTCGGATCGAGCAGCAGTTCGCACAGATAGCCCACGTCTC
>NZ_JBHWVI010000272.1:0-10399 GCF_042737005.1 Streptomyces sp. NPDC060027 | reverse complement strand
GCGTGCGCAGCGCGCCGCCCTCGTCGCGGCGGCCGTCGTCGCGCTGCTCGTCCTGGTCGCGCTCGCCGCACCGCTGCTCACGGCCATCGAGGGCCAGGACCCCACCACCTACCACCCCTCGCTGGTGGACTCCGCGCGCGGCGGCGTCCCCGTGGGCCCGCTCGGCGGCATCGGCGCCGACCACTGGCTCGGCGTCGAACCCCAGACCGGCCGCGACCTCTTCGCACGCCTCGTCTACGGTGCCCGGGTCTCCCTCGGCGTCGCGCTCGCGGCGACCCTGGTGCAGGTCCTCATCGCCGTCGTGGTGGGCGTGGCGGCCGCGCTCGGGAACCGATGGGTCGATCAACTGCTGAGCCGCGTCACCGAGATCATCGTCGCGATGCCACTGATGATCATGTCGTTGGCGCTGCTGGCCATCGTGCCCAGCAGCTTCCCTCGTCCCGTCCTGGTCGCCCTCGTCATCGGGCTGATCGCCTGGGGCACCCTCGCGAAGATCGTGCGCGCGCAGACGCTCACGCTCAAGCAGCTGGACTACGTCGCCGCCGCGCGGCTCAGTGGCTGGGGCACCTGGCGCATCGCCCGACGCGAGCTGCTGCCGGGCCTCGCCGCCCCGCTCATCACGTACTCCGCGCTCCTCGTGCCGATGAACATCGGTGTCGAGGCAGCCCTGTCGTTCCTCGGCGTCGGCGTGAAGCCCCCGACGCCGTCCTGGGGACAGATGCTGACCGCCGCCGACGTCTGGTACCAGGCCGCGCCGCAGTACCTGCTGCTGCCCGCGGGCGCCCTGTTCGTCACCGTCCTCTCCCTCACCCTCCTGGGCGACGGGGTGCGCACCGCCCTCGACCCGCGCGCGGCTTCACGTCTGCGCGTCGGCACCGGGCGCAGGGGCGAGGCCAAGGCGGACGCGGCCGGGACCGCCGCGGGAGCCGCCGTGTCCCAGGCCGGCGCGGGCGTGGGCCTGCCCGGGCAGGGCACGGGTCCGGACCGGCCGGGTGCGCCGTCCTCCGAGGCCGAGGAGGCCAAGGCATGAGCGGCTTCGGCGGTTTCGTCCTGCGTCGTGCCCTCGGCACCGCGATCACCCTCTTCGCCATCTCGGTGATCATCTACGTCGTCTTCTACGCCACACCCGGCAACGTCGCCCAGATCACCTGCGGCCCGCGCTGCTCACCCCTCCAAGTGCACCAGGTCGCCGAGCAGTTGCATCTCGGAGACCCGTTGTACGTGCGGTACTGGCACTTCCTGGAGGGCCTCTTCGTCGGCCAGGACTACTCGACGGGCACCTCCGTCCAGCACTGCTCGGCACCCTGCCTCGGGCTGTCGTACCAGACCGACCAGCAGGTCACCCAGCTGATCCTGACGAAGCTGCCGGTCAGCCTGTCGCTGGTGTTCGGCGCGATGGTCGTCTGGCTCGTGCTCGGCGTCGGCACCGGCGTCCTCTCGGCGTGGCGGCGCGGCCGGCTCAGCGAGCGGGTGCTGACCGGCATCACGCTGGCCGGGACGGCGACACCCGTCTTCGTCATCGGCCTGATCCTGATGATCGTCGTCTGCGGCCAGCTGCAACTGCTGCCCTTCCCGCAGTACGTGAACTTCTCCGACGACCCCGAGCAGTGGGCGTGGAACCTGTTGCTCCCCTGGCTCTCGCTCGCCCTTGTCGAAGCCGCCGCGTTCGCCCGGCTGACCAGGGCCTCGATGCTGGAGACGCTGGCCGAGGACCACATCCGGACCTTCCGGGCGTACGGCGTCGGCGAGCGGTCGATCATCGGACGGCACGCCGTACGGGGAGCGCTCGCCTCGATCATCGCGCTGAACGCCAACACCTTCGGGTCGGCGGTCGGCGGCGCGGTGCTCACCGAAACGCTCTTCGGACTGCCCGGCATCGGCCAGGAGCTGGTGCACGCGGTGAACGTCGTCGACCTTCCCGTGGTCGTCGGCATGGTCCTGGTCATCGGCTTCTTCGTGGTTATCGCCAACGCCGTCGCGGACGTGCTCTACGCGGTGGCCGACCGACGGGTGGTGCTGGCATGAGCGACTCCTCCAAGACCCCTTCCACCGCCCCGTCACGGGCCTCTTCACCGCCCCTTTCCACCGCCCCCGCGGCGACCTCCTCGCCGGCTCCCCTGGTCGAAGTGAGCGATCTCGTCGTCGACTTCGGGGGTCTGCGGGCCGTCGACGGGCTCTCCTTCCGGCTGGAGAAGGGCGCCGCACTGGGCCTGGTCGGCGAGTCCGGCTCGGGCAAGTCCACCGTGGCATCCGCCCTGTTGGCGCTGCACCGGGGCACCGGAGCGCACGTCGGCGGCACGGTCCGCGTGGCCGGTGTGGACGTACAGCGGGCATCCGACGACGAACTGCGTCGGCTGCGCGGCGGAAAGGCCGCCATGGTCTTCCAGGACCCGCTGTCGTCCCTCGACCCGTACTACGCGGTCGGCGACCAGATCGCCGAGGTGTACCGGGTGCACACCAAGGCGTCCGGGCGAGCGGCCCGCGCGCGTGCGGTGCGGGTACTGGACCGCGTCGGCATCCCCGACGCGGCACGGCGGTCCCGTTCGCGCCCGCACGAGTTCAGCGGCGGTATGCGCCAGCGCGCCCTCATCGCCATGGCCCTGGCCTGCGAACCCGAACTCCTGATCGCCGACGAGCCGACCACGGCCCTCGACGTGACCGTCCAGGCCCAGATCCTCGACCTCCTGCACACCCTGAGGCAGGAGACCGGGACGGGACTGCTGCTGGTCACCCATGACGTCGGGGTCGCGGCCGAGAGCGTCGACGAGATCCTGGTGATGCGTCACGGACGCGCGGTCGAGCACGGGCGGGTCGACGCCGTCCTCGGCGCGCCCCGCGAGCCGTACACCCGGGAACTCCTCGGCGCCGTCCCCCGCGTGGACACACCGCGCGCGGCCGGGCGCGGCGGGAGCACGAACGCGGCCGAGGGGGCTGGTCCGGTCGAGGGCCTTCCTTCGGACGACGACGTCGTTCTCGAAGCGGTCGGGCTCCGGCGGGAGTTCGGGCGCGGGAAGCAGCGGTTCGCGGCCGTCGACGATGTGTCGCTGACCGTCCGCCGGGGCGAGACCCTCGGCATCGTCGGTGAGAGCGGCAGCGGGAAGACGACCCTGGGAAGGATGCTGGTGGGGCTCCTGGAGCCCACGGCCGGTGTGGTCCGCCACGAGGGACGCGAACGGTCCGGTGTCCGTCCCTCGGTGCAGATGGTCTTCCAGGACCCGGTGTCCTCCCTCAACCCCCGCCGCAGCGTGGGCGATTCCATCGCCGATCCGCTGCGGGCGCGCGGGATGGGGGTCTCCCCGCTCGAGCGAAGCCGAGAGCGGGGGAGGGACGAGAAGCGCATCCGCGGGCGGGTACGGGAACTGCTGGAGCGCGTGGGGCTCGAAGGGGCGCATTACGACCGCTACCCGCACGAGTTCAGCGGCGGACAGCGCCAGCGGGTCGGCATCGCGAGGGCGCTCGCCGCCGAGCCACGCGTCATCGTGTGCGACGAGCCGGTCTCCGCGCTCGACGTCACCACACAGGCCCACGTGGTCGCCCTGCTGGGTGAGTTGCAGCGGGAACTCGGACTCGCGCTGGTCTTCGTGGCGCACGATCTCGCGGTCGTGCGCCAGGTCAGCGACCGGGTCGCGGTGATGCGGCGCGGCCGGATCGTCGAGTACGGTCCCGCCGACGAGGTGTACGAGAACCCTCGGGACCCGTACACCCGGCAGCTGCTGGCCGCCGTACCGGCACTCGACCCGGCGGTCGCGGCGCGGCGCCGGGCACAACGCCAGGAACTGTCCCTGGCGTGACCCGATCGAGGGCCCGAGCCCAGCGAAACGTGACTGCTTGATTCCGTAGCGCGACAAAACGCGGTCTGCGCGGGAAAGTTACGGCCGTTCACCCCTTTTGGTGGTGCGATGGACAACCGTCCGTCGCACCACCGCCTTGTCCGCATACGTTCGTCCCGCTGCGAGCCGCCGGGTCAACGGCGGCTCCTCATACGGGAGATCGGGGGTGTGCTCGTGCGCATCGGACTGCTGACGGAGGGTGGCTATCCGTATGTGAGCGGTGACGCCAGGCTCTGGTGCGACCGGCTCGTACGAGGGCTCGGGCAGCACGAGTTCGACATCTACGCGCTCAGCCGCACCGAGCGCCAGGAGGACGAGGGCTGGATCCGGCTGCCGCCCCAGGTCGGCCGCGTACTCACGGCACCGCTGTGGACGGCGCAGAGCGACGGGCTGGTGTACGGGCGACGGGCGCGGCGCCGGTTCGCCGAGGCGTACGGGGAACTGGCGGCGGCGGTGTGCGCGGGGCCGGAGGCCGTAGGCGCGGAGGTGTCGGGGGAGGGGGCGGCTTCCGCCGGCGTTGTGGCGGACCGTTTCGCCAGCGCGCTGTACGGGCTGGCCGAACTCGCCCGGGACGAGGCCGGGCTGGTCGGCGCTCTGCGCTCCGAAGGCGCCGTGCGTGCCCTGGAACGCGCCTGTCGTGCGCCCGGCGCACTCCGCACGGCCCGCACCGCGCGCGTACCCGATCTGCTCACCGTCGCCGCGCACATCGAGCGCGCCCTGCGCCCCCTCTCACTGGACTGGTACACGGACGACGGGCTCGGCTCGGTCGACCTCTGCCACGCCGCCTCCGGCGGAACCGCGGCCCTGCCCGGCCTCCTCACCCGGCACTTCTTCGGCGTCCCCCTGCTGGTCACCGAGTACGGCGTGCAGCTGCGGGCGCACTACCTGGCCGCCGCGACCGTCGAAGAGGCCCCCGCCGTCCGGGCGCTGCTCGCCGCGTTCCACGGCGGGCTCACCGCCGAGGTCTACCGCGCCGCCGCGCTCATCACGCCCGGCAACGCGCACGCCCGCCGCTGGCAGGAGCGCTGCGGCGCCGACCGCGCCAAGCTGCGCACCGTCTACCCCGGCATGGAGGCCGAGCGCTTCGCGGACGTCGGGGAGGGCGTGGAGGGCAGCCGGTGCGCGGACCCCGACACGCTGGTGTGGGTCGGCCGCATCGAACCGGCCAAGGATCTGATCTCCCTGCTGCACTCCTTCGCCGAGATCCGCAAGGAGGAGCCGAAGACCCGCTTGCGGATCGTCGGCGCCCCCGCCGACGGCCCGGACGGCGCGACCTACCTGGCCCACTGCAAGGCCCTGGCCGCGCAGCTCTTCCCCGACGAGGCGGAGGGGGTGCACGCGGTCGGCGACAACCCGGTGTCCTTCGAGGAGATCGGAGGCCCGGAGATCCCGAGCCTCGCGGAGGCCTACGCCTCCGGAGCCCTGGTCGTCCTCTCCAGCGTCGTCGAGGGCTTCCCGATCAGCCTCGTCGAGGCCATGTTCTGCGGCCGGGCCACCGTCTCCACGGATGTGGGCGCGGTCGTCGAGGTCATCGGCGGCACAGGGCTGGTGGTGCCGCCGCGCAATCCGCGGGCGCTCGCGGAGGCGTGCCTGGCCCTGCTGCGCGACCCGGAGCGCCGTGAGCGTCTGGGCGCGGCCGCCCGGGCACGCGCTCTCGAACTCTTCACCGTCGAGCAGAACATCACGGCGTTTCACGGCATTTACCTTGAGATCGTCTCGCACTCCCCGGTGAGTCGGGTACTGGTGGACGACGAGGGGGAGCCGTTGCCCTTCGGCCTCCCCGCCGAGGCCCACGTGCCCGGCCGCTGGACCGAGTCCCGCCTCATGACCGCGGGCCGACCGCGCTGGGCGGAGGGCGCGCCGGTACGCGCCACGGTGCCCGCGCCCGTCGCCGTTTCTGTGGGGGAGGGCGCGTGACCATCGACAGCGGCGGACCCGGTGCTGCCCTGAGCGGGCTCGACGACCCGGGTGAACCGGACCGGCCCGCGACACCGACGGGCTCCCGCGTCTGGGACGAGCGGTCCGAGACGTGGCTGGTGGCGGAGGAGACGGACGGACGGGCCGCGGGTGCGGGGGAGGGGACTGCCGCCGGCACCGGAACGGACCTGGTGGATCTGGCGGGTGACTCCCTCACGACGGACGGGCCGGGCCCCGACACCGGACTCGAACGACTCCGTGGCCCGGGTGGCGGAGGCGGCCCCGGCCCCGGTGCGGCTGCCGGAGGCGCCGACCGCGCCGACGGCTCGCCCGGTGCGCGCGGGCCCGCCGGACGCCGCGGCGCGGCGGACCCCGTGAAGGCGCTGATACACCGGCACCGCGAGCTCTGCGAGCGGGCCGTGGACCCGCTGGAGATCGCGGCGGGACTGGAGGCGCACGGGGTGACCGACCGGACCGCCGCCCGCTTCCGGCACCGGGACGTCTTCTCGCTGGCCGAGGAGATGTACGCGCGCGTTCCGCGTGACGGGGAGTCCACGCCCCGCACCGAGACTCCGGGACGCCCCGGCACGCGCGCCTACTGGGCGGCGCTCGCCCTGGTGCCGGGCGCCCTCGGCGCGGCCGTCGTCGCCGGGGTACGGCTCACCGACGGGCAGCCGCGCCTCGCCGTCGCCGCGTTCGGCACCCTGGCCATGACGCTGGGCCTGCATGCCGCCCTCCGGCGAGGTCCCCTGAGCACCCGGCACCGCACGACGAGCGCCACCCGCGCAGGGACGTACTGGCTCATCGCGTATGCCCTCGTCGGTGACGGACTGCTGGGCGCCGGCCTCGACGGCGGCCCGGACGGCCCCTGGCCCCTGGCCGTCGCGCCCGTGCTGGCCCTCGCCCTGGCCTGCGCCCCGGCGGCCTGGTGCGCCCAGCTCTTCGTCGCCCGCGCCCGCCTCCGGCTGAACGCCAGCCGTGGCCTGGAGGAGTTCGCCTCCGCCGTACGACCCCTGCTCCTCGGAGCGTTCGGTCTGTTCCTGTGCGCACTGGGCGGGCTGCTCGCGCTGTGCGGGACGGCACTGGACGAGTCGCCCGGCTACGCCGGAGCCGGTGCGCTCGGCGCCCTGCTCCTGCTCGCGCGGCTGCTGACCGCGCGCGGCTTCATCCTGGCCCCGGCCATCGCTCTCACCGCTGCCGGGGCTGCGGAGGCCACCGCCCTCGCCACGGTCTTCGCCGCCCGCCTGCCCGGCTGCTCGTTCCTGGCCGTTCCCGTCGACAGCCTCGTCGGCGCGGGAGGACCCGGCGCCGTACCGGCCCTGGCGTGCGGGGCGGGCGCCCTCGTCCTCCTGGTCCACGCGACCCGCACCCTGACCCGCGCCTCGGCCCACGCCCTGTCCTGCGAGGCCCCATGAGCCGCGATCCGCGCCCCGACGCACCGAGCAGGACGGCCCGTTCGACCGGGGCCGCCCGAAATCGGCCCACGACGCCCCCACCGCCGTGAGCCCTCCGCGGCGTCCAGGACAGCCTCCCGGATCCGGGCCCTCTTCTCCCGCGGGGCCGACACCGCGGGCCCTCTCCCCTACCTACGGCATCACCCCGAAGGAGACAGTCAGATGATCACCTCCCGAACCGGAGAATCCGCCCCGGGAGCCGCCCGATGAGGGTCCTGCTGATCGGAGCCAACGGTTACCTCGGCCGCTTCGTCGCCGACAGACTGCTGGCCGACCCGGCCGTGCAGCTCACCGCGCTCGGCCGGGGCGACGACGCCGACGTACGGTTCGACCTCGCCTCGGGCAGCCCCGGCGCGCTCACCCGCTTCCTGGACGCGGTGCACCCCGGAGTCGTCATCAACTGCGCGGGCGCCACCCGCGGCGGCGCCCGCGAACTGACCCGGCACAACACCGTCGCCGTCGCCACCGTCTGTGAGGCCCTGCGGCGCAGCGGCTGCGGGGCCCGGCTCGTGCAGGTCGGCTGCGGCGCCGAGTACGGGCCCAGCCAGCCCGGTTCCTCCACCGCGGAGGACGCCGTGCCGCGCCCGGGCGGCCCGTACGGCGTGAGCAAACTCGCCGCGACCGAACTCGTCCTCGGCTCCGGCCTGGACGCCGTGGTGCTCCGCGTCTTCTCACCCGCGGGACCCGGCACCCCCGCCGGATCCCCGCTCGGCCGGCTCGCCGAGGCACTGCGCCGCGCCATGCAGGCCAGCGACGGCGAGCTCAAGCTCGGCGGTCTCGGCGTCCAGCGCGATTTCATCGACGTCCGTGATGTCGCCCGCGCCGTCCACGCCGCCTCCCTCTCCGCCGCACAGGGCGTGATCAACATCGGTTCGGGCCGTGCCGTGCGCCTCCGTGACGCCGCAGCCGTCCTCGCGCGCGTGGCCGGCTACAGCGGCACCCTGCACGAACTCGACGGCCCGCCCGGCCCGTCCATGAGGGCGTCCATCGGTCACCCCCGCCCCGAACCCGACCACGCCGCCCCGGTCGCGTACCCCTACCCGGACGGCTGCGGCAGCTGGCAGCAGGCCGATGTGCGCACCGCACGCGACCGGCTCGGCTGGCGGCCCCGGATCAACCTCGAGGAATCCCTCGCGGACATCTGGATGGAGGCGGCATGTCGCATCTGACCAGCACCGCGACCGGCAGCGCGAGCACCGATCTGGGACTCGGCTTCGGCATCCCCGGCTATGCGCACCCCCTCGTCGCGTCCGTGGAATGGGACGAACTCACCCGCCCCGGCACCCCCTTGCACTGGGTCGTCCTGAACGTGGACAACGGTCCCGGCGCACGCCCCGACCCGCGCTGCCTGGAGGCCTCGGGACGGCTGCGCAACGCGGGTGTCCGGGTGCTGGGTCTCCTGGACACCACTTACGGAGCACGCACCTTCGGCGAGGTGATGTCCGATGCGCAGCGCTACCTCGACTGGTATCAGGCAGACGGATTCCTCCTCGGCCGCTGCCCCGGTGAGCGCGCCGCGCTTCCCGAGATCCGCCGCACGGTCGACGCGCTCCGCGCGCTCCGTGACGGTGCCCACATCGTGCTGGGCCACGGCACCCACCCGCACCCGGGATACGCCGAGAACGCCGACCAACTGGTGACCTTCTCGGGCTCCTGGACCGACTACCGCTGGTCGCAGGTCGCCGAGTGGACCGCCGACCATCCCCCGGAGCGCTTCTGCCACTTCGTGCACGGTGTGCCGCGCGGGCACCTGGACGAGGCACTGCGCATCGCCCGCTGGCAGGGCGCCTCGACGATCTACTTCACCGACCGCTCGGATCATGGAGGGACGGCCGACCCCTGGGAGACGATGCCCGGCTACTGGGACGAGATCGTCTCGCGGATCGGAACGGGTGTCTCGGAATGAAGAAGGGCGTGGCAGTGTTACGGGGAGAACAACTGTAGTGATTGACCGACCAACGGAGTCCCCGTGTCGCTGCCACCCCTGGTCGAGCCAGCCTCTGAGCTCACCGTAGACGAGGTCCGCAGGTACTCCCGCCACCTGATCATCCCCGATGTGGGCATGGACGGGCAGAAGCGGCTGAAGAACGCCAAGGTGCTGTGTGTGGGCGCCGGCGGCCTCGGATCGCCGGCGCTGATGTACCTGGCCGCGGCGGGCGTCGGCACGCTCGGCATCGTGGAGTTCGACGAGGTCGACGAGTCGAACCTGCAGCGCCAGATCATCCACAGCCAGGCTGACATCGGCCGTTCCAAGGCCGCGTCGGCGCGCGATTCCGTACTGGGCATCAACCCGTACGTGAACGTGGTCCTTCACGAAGAGCGGCTCGAGGCCGAGAACGTGATGGACATCTTCAGCCAGTACGACCTGATCGTCGACGGCACGGACAACTTCGCGACCCGCTACCTGGTCAACGACGCGTGCGTCTTGCTCAACAAGCCGTACGTGTGGGGCTCGATCTACCGCTTCGACGGCCAGGCCTCCGTCTTCTGGTCCGAGCACGGACCCTGCTACCGCTGCCTCTACCCGGAGCCCCCGCCGCCGGGCATGGTCCCCTCCTGCGCCGAGGGCGGTGTCCTCGGCGTGCTGTGCGCGTCGATCGGCTCCATCCAGGTGAACGAGGCGATCAAGCTCCTCGCCGGCATCGGTGAGCCGCTCGTCGGCCGCCTGATGATCTACGACGCCCTGGAGATGACGTACCGCCAGGTGAAGGTCCGCAAGGACCCGAACTGCGCGGTCTGCGGTGAGAACCCGACCGTCACCGAACTCATCGACTACGAGGCCTTCTGTGGCGTCGTGTCCGAGGAGGCGCAGGAGGCGGCCGCCGGCTCGACGATCACTCCCAAGCAGCTCAAGGAGTGGATCGACGACGGCGAGAACATCGAGATCATCGACGTCCGCGAGATCAACGAGTACGAGATCGTCTCGATCCCCGGCGCCAAGCTGATCCCGAAGAACGAGTTCCTCATGGGCACTGCCCTGGAGACCCTGCCGCAGGACAAGAAGATCGTCCTGCACTGCAAGACGGGTGTCCGCAGCGCGGAGGTCCTCGCCGTCCTGAAGTCCGCTGGTTTCTCCGACGCGGTGCACGTCGGCGGCGGTGTGATCGGCTGGGTCCACCAGATCGAGCCCGACAAGCCGGTGTACTGACCGACTGCTCGGCCCGCTCTTCCGATGGCGGGGGTTTCGCGAACCAGGTG
>NZ_JBHWVI010000271.1:0-10435 GCF_042737005.1 Streptomyces sp. NPDC060027 | reverse complement strand
GCCGGTGGTGGTGGGGGGGCGCTTGGGGGGGCCCACCCGGACACCGGTTCGCCGCCGCATCGTGTGCCGTCCTCCCCGTCCCGGCGTCCTCCCGTCCCGGCGTCACACCCGCCCGGCGGTGTCTCGCTCGGGCCCCTCGCGCATCGGCGTGATTCCCGTCTCCACCTTTTCCCGGGCCGCGCGCAACGCCCGCAGACGCGGGGGCCACTTGCGGGTGTCGCGGGGCTCGACGTAGGGCTCCTCGGAGGGGAGCCTGCCGTGAGTGATGGCCCGCTGGCGGGCGAGTTCCGCGTCGAACTCCAGGCCCAGGAGGATGGCCAGGTTGGTGAGCCACAGCCACACGAGGAAGATGATGACGCCCGCGAGCGTGCCGTACGTCTTGTTGTACGAGCCGTAGCCGGCGGCGTAGACGGCGAATCCCGCGGACGCGGCCAGCCAGATCACCGTGGCGACGACGCTGCCGGGGCTGAACCAGCGGAAGCCGCGGCCGGAGACGTTGGGGGCGGCCCAGTACAGCAGGGCGATCATCAGCTCGACGAACACCAGCAGGACCGGCCACTTGGCGATCGACCACGCCGTGATCGCGGCGTCGCCGAGCCCGATCGCGGTGCCGGCCCGCTCGGCCAGCGGTCCGGTGAACACCACGATGATCGCGCTCCCGGTGAGAAGCAGCATCAGTGTGAGGGTCAGCGCCAGCCTCAGCGGTGTGACCTTCCAGACCGGACGGCCCTCCGGCAGGTCGTACACCGCGTTGGACGCACGGATGAACGCGCCGACGTACCCGGACGCGGACCACAGCGCCATGAGCAGTCCGACGATCGCGAGCACGCTGCCCGTACCGCCGCTGTCGCCCAGTTGCGTCACCGCGTCCCGCAGGATCTCGCGGGCCGGGCCCGGCGCCAGGTCCCCCACGTTGTCGAGGAGCCTGTTCGTGACGCGCTGCCCCAGGACGCCCAGCAGGGACACCACCAACAGCAGGGCGGGGAACAGCGACAGCACGCCGTAGTACGTCAACGCGGCCGCGCGGTCGGCGAGTTCGTCGTCCCGGAACTCCTTCACCGTGCGCCACGACACGGCCCACCAAGCCCGTGCGGGCAGCCGGGCGGGCCGGTCCTTCTCGGCGGACCCCGCCGTCCGGGTGTCGGTGCCCGTGTCCGGAAGAGCCTGTCGCTTCGATTCCGGTCGCTTCTCGTCCATGACCGGCGTGTTGCCCGGATCCGGCCGATGAAGCCCCCGGGGGGCGTCCGGGCCGAGGAATTCCGGCTGCCGGGCTACCCCCGGCTGTCGGGCCACCCTCGGGCGCCTGACAACCCCCGTGCGCCCGACAGCCCCGGCCGCCCCCAACCCGGGCGCCACAGGACGGCGACTCGCCGACGACTCGTGTCGTCTGGACAAAAAAAGTTTTCGGTGGGACGGTGGAGTCATGTTGGACGTGACCGTGATCGAGGACGCCGAGGCCGCCGCCGTGTCGCTGGACCCCATACGGGCCCGGCTGCTGGCCGAACTGGCCGCGGGACCCGCGTCGGCCGCCATGCTGGCCGGCCGGGTCGGCCTGCCCCGGCAGAAGGTGAACTACCACCTCAAGACGCTGGAGCGGCACGGCCTGGTCGAGCTGGCGGGCGAGCGCCGCAAGGGCAATGTCACCGAGCGGCTGATGCGTGCGACGGCGGCGTCGTACGTCATCTCGCCGCTCGCGCTGGCCGCCGTGCAGCCGGATCCGGACCGCTTCCGGGACCAGCTGTCCGCTCGCTGGCTGCTCGCGCTCGGCGCCCGGCTCGTCCGGGACGTCGGCTCGCTCATCACCGGCGCCGCGAAGGCCCGCAAGCGGCTGGCGACCTACGCGCTCGACGGCGAGGTGACCTTCGCCTCGGCCGCCGACCGGGCCGCGTTCATCGACGAGCTGACGGCCGGGGTCGGCGCGCTCATCCGCAAGTACCACGACGGGGACGCGGACGGCGGGCGCCCGCACCGGATCGTCCTCGCCGTCCACCCCACGCTCAAACCCGAGGCCACGGCCGGACCCGAAGCCGTGGAAGCCCCCGCGGACGGCGAAACCGCCCCGCTGACCACCCAGGAGTCATGATCATGCCCAAGGAATTCGAGATCGCGCGCGAGTACGAGGTCGACGCCTCGCCGGACCAGATGTGGGACGCGATCACCAGCGGCAGCGGCGGCTGGCTGTGGCCCGTGGAGTACGAGCCCCGCGAGGGCGGGGCCGGCCCCTTCGGCAGCACCATCACCGCCTGGGACCCGCCGCACCGGCTGACCGTGCGCAGCGAGGACGTCGGGTTCCCGACGCAGAGCCTCAACCAGATCGACCACACCATCGAGGCCCGCGACGAGGGCCGGCGTTCCTGGGTGCGATATGTGCACAGCGGCATCTTCACCGACGACTGGGACAACCAGTACGACGGAGCCGACAAGCACACCGACTTCTATCTGCACACCCTGCGCGAGTACGTGACCCACTTCGCGGGCCGCCCGGTCGCCTTCGCGACCTTCGAGGGACCCGGCGCGTCCACGGCCCCCGACGCCTTCGCCGCCGTCGGACGGGCGCTGGGCCTCGCGGACGGCACCGCCGAGGGCGCGCGGGTCCGGGCCCAGGGACCCGGCGGCCAGGTCTTCGACGCCGTGGTCGACTACCGCAACCCGTACTTCATCGGGCTGCGCACCGACAACGCGCTCATCCGCTTCTTCGGGCGCAACCGCTGGGGCGCTCCGGTCGGCATCAGCCTCCACGACTTCGCGCCCGACGCCGACGCCAAGGGCAACGAGACCGCCTGGAAGGGCTGGCTCGACGGAGTCTTCACCGGCTGACCCGTCCGGCGGGACTCCTCCGCGCAGGCGAAGAGCCCGGCCCCCCGGACGACGGGGCCGGGCTCTCGCGTACCCGGGCGGCTACGGACGGAACCGCAGCACCTGCGGGTCGTGGTCGCTGATCTGGTCGGAGAACTCCGAGTTGATGTGCACGCTGTCGTACTCCAGGTCGCAGCCCTTGCGGATCGACGGGCTGACCAGGATCTGGTCGAGGACCTGGGCGTTGCCCTGGTAGTCGTACGTGTAACGCTCGCTCTTCGGCAGCGACTTGATCGCCGACCAGAGCTCGCCGTCGCCCTCCAGGATCTTGGCCGTGTCGGAGAACTCGAAGTCGTTGATGTCGCCGAGCGTGATGACATCGGCGTTCTTCTGCGACTTCAGGATCTCGTCGACGAAGGTGTTCACCGCGGTCGCCTGGGCGTGCCGCTGGACCTCCGAGCTGCGCGCCGGGGGCTGGTACTGCGCCGTCAGCCCCTGGTCGCCGCCCTTGGAGTTGAGGTGGTTGGCGATCACGAACACCGTGTGGCCGCGGAAGACGAACTCGCCCGCGAGCGGCTTGCGGCTGCTCTTCCAGGCCGTGTTGGCCGGGTCGACGCGGCCGGGCGACGCGGTGAGCTGCGCCTTGCCGTGCACCTTCGTGACACCGACGGCGGTCGTCGAGTCGCCGCCCGCGCGGTCCGTGAAGGAGACCCGCTCGGGGTTGAAGAGGAAGACCTGGCGGATGTTGCCGCCGGGCTCGCCGCCGTCCTGGTCGTTGACCGGGTCGATGGAACGCCAGTCGTAAGCCGGGCCGCCCGCCGCGACGATCGCGTCGATCAGCTTCCGCACCGTCTGGTCGGCGGAGACCGTGCCGTCGTCCGTCGCGCCGTTGTTGTCCTGGATCTCCTCCAGGGACACGACGTCGGGCGACTTGAGGTTGTTCACGATCGCGGACGCGTGGGCGTCGAACGTGGCGTCGCCCGGGTCCAGGTTCTCGACGTTGTACGTCGCCACCGCCAGCTCGCCGCGCGACTGCTTCCGCGTCGTCTCGCGCTCCAGGCCGCCCTTCTTCAGGGTGCCCAGCTGGTTGGCGACGAGGGTGTAGCCGCCGAACTGGTTGTAGTCGAGCGGGCCCGCGGTGGCGCCGGTGAGCTTGTCGCCGACGTTCGCGGTCGGGAAGTCGGCCGTCGCGCCCAGGGACTGGATCTGTATCCGGCCCGTGTTCTGGGAGGTGTACGAGCCGTACACCGTGCCGCCGCGGTGGGTGGCGTGCTCGCGCGGCTTCACCGTGACCCACAGCTCCGTGTACGGGTCGGTGGCGGTGACCACACGGGCGTCGGCGACCTGGACGTTCATGCCCTCGAGGGACTCGTAGTAGTCCAGGGCGTACTTCGCCGGCTCCAGGGTGAGGCCGTTCACCGAACCGTTCGCGGCGGTGTCACCGGTGGGGGCGTAGGCGTTCGGCACGGACCTGGCGTCGACGACCGTCGCGGCCGGGACGGCGTTGCCGCCGGCGACGACGGTGACCGTCGGCTTGGTGATCTCCGTGACCGACTGGTTGCCGGTGGAGGCACCGCCCGGGACGTACTCCGAGACCGTGCCCGTCACCGTGACCGAGTCGCCGACGGCGACCTTGGGGGCGGAGCTGGTGAAGACGAACACGCCCTCACTGGTGGCCGGGTCGGAGTCCGGGGCGGAGTCCTGGAGCCAGAAGCCCTTGGACGAACCGTAGGTCCGCACACCGGTGACGATGCCGGCCACGTCCGTGACCTTCGCACCCGCGAGCGGGGAGGTCCGGGTGGTGCCCTGGATGTCGTGGATGTGGACGGTGTCCGCGTGGGCCGGTGTGGTGAGCACCACGGCGGAGATGGTGGAACAGACCGCGGCGACGGTCAGCGCGCCGATGCGCGCGGTTCTCTTGCTCGGCAAGGGAATCCCTCCGGGGACGTTCATGAGCGCCGGGACGAGGGTGGACTGTGGGGAAGCGCGACCTGCGTGCGGGCCGGTGACGCGCGTAGAAGTGGGCGGACCGCACGGCCGTTGAACTTCTACGCGCGTCAATCTCGTGTGTGGTGAGGGGAGTTGTCAAGGTTTCAGCGGTGTACGAGACCTGTCGGACACATGAACCGGGCGGCATGGGTGGAAATCCGTCTAGGCTGAGCCGTTGGCACGGATTTCCCGGGCCGCCTTCGGATCCCGAGTCCGCCGGCGCCCCGCGGGATGCGATGCCCGCCGCGGTCGACGGTGCCCGCCACCGTCCGGCGCGGCGTCGGGCGAACCCCGCCCGAACCGCTTGCCCTGCTCGTCGTGGTTGTTCGGAGGAGAACTCAGCCGATGTCAGACAGCTCTTCCCTGCCGCCCGTGCGGCTGCTCTCCGAGGCGCAGCTGGCGCGGGACGCGCTCGCCGCGCCGCTGCTCTCCCGCGCCGCGAGGCTGGCCCGCTGGGCAGGCCCCGGCACCCGGGTGGGGGCGGGGGGCGAACTCGTCGAGGAGCAGCTTCCCGAGGCGGCCGGCGTCCTCGGCCTGTCCGGCGACGACGCGGCCGCCTTCGCCGGTGAGGCCTGGCGGGTGGCCGTCGACACCGGACTCGTCGAGATCGTGGACGAGCAGGAGGGCACCGTCGAGGCGGGCGAGGACCTCGCCGTGCTCACCTCCGGCGCCCCGCAGGACGTCCTCGGTGTCTGGCTCGGCGCGCTCGACACCGTGCTGGCCGACGCGAGCGTGCCCGACCTCGACGATCTCGTCGAAGCCATGGGCGAGGGCGGCGAGATCGACCTCTCCTCCCTGGACTGGGACCCGGAGGCCGAGGCCGAGTTCCTCGACGGGGTGCTCGGCAACCTGTATCTGCTGACCGTCGGCGAGAACGCGCTCGGCGAGGTGCCGGTGCCGCTGCCCGCGCTAGCCGCCTCGATGATCGTGCCCGACGACATGGGAGAGCCCACCAACGACGTCCTGGAGCAGGTCTCGGACGCCATGATGCGGCTCGACGACCAGTTCCGGCTGCTGGAGCCCATCGGCCTCATCGACTTCCAGCCCGTCGACGAGGCCCTGATGGCGGACGCCGACGAGGAGCCGGCCGCCCCCGTCGACGAACTGGACGTATCGCGGTACGGCGTGGTGCGCCTGACACCGCTCGGTCTGTACGGACTGCGCGCCCGGCTGACCGAGGCGGGTTTCTCCGCCCCCGCGGTGGGCGAGTTGACGGACAAGGGCGCGGACACGCTCCTGGACGGCACGGCCGGCTTCCCCCCGGCCGCCGCCCAGGCCGAGATCGAGCAGTGGCTCGCCCGGCGCGAACCGCTCGCCGCCGCCCGGGAACTGCTCTCCGCGGCACGCGGCACGGACCCGGGTGCCCCGCTGCGCCGCCTGCACTGCCAGCAGGCTCTCTCGCTGGTCGGCATGGAGGCCGAGCCCGCGCTGCGCGAGGTCCTCGACAACGCCGAACTGGGCGGTCTCGCCCGCGTCTGGCTCTCCGAGCAGGGCCTGCCCGACGTGCCCCCGCCGTCCGAGGCGATGGTCTTCTGGCTCACCATCGACACGGTGGCGGCACAGCTCGCCGCCGAGGGGAACTCCACCGAACTCCAGGCCCTCGTCGAGGGGCTGGCCCAGCAGCACAGCGGCTTCTTCGACTCGGCCTGGCGGGTCGATCACCCCGCCGCCCCGGACGTCCTGGAAGCCATGGGCCGCCTGCATCCCGACAAGAAGGTCGCCAAGGAAGCCCGCAAGGCCGCGTTCAAGGCACGGTCGCAACAGGCGGGGTGAGCCGCCGGTGACCCCGGGCGCCCGGCGCCCGGACGGACTGTTCCCCGGAGGCAGGCGTTCCCCTGCGCCGGTCGGGTGGATTCACGCAAGCGGGACCCCTGAAGTCGGCGCGCGTTCAACTCGCGTTCAGACGGGGGCGGGACCGTGTGGCCGCAACCGAGGCCGCCACCCGCCCCCCACGGCAGTCCGAGTCCACCGTCACAGGAGACATCACATGTCGCTCACCCGCAGGGACTTCGCCAGACAGTCCGCGATCACCGGCGCAGGCGTGGCCCTGGTCGGCAGCGTCGGCGCCCTCGCCACCGCACCCAACGCCCTCGCCGTCACGGAGACGGACACGGACGGCGCGGCCGGGGAGGCGGTGGCCGCCGGGCACGGCGGCGTCGGCTACGGCCCGCTCGTCACCGACCCGAAGGGCCTGCTCTCGCTGCCCGCCGGGTTCTCCTACCGCGTCATCACCCACAGCGGCAGGACCAAGCTGGAGTCGGGCGAGTTCACCCCCTCCAACCACGACGGAACGTCCACCTTCGAGGGCCCGCGCGGCGCCACTCTCCTGGTCAACAACCATGAGCTGGCCGGGCCCCGCGCCAACTGGCCCTACCCGGTGCCGCTCACCGAGGGTCTCGTCTACGACCCCGCCGCCGCGGGCGGCTGCACGGTCGTCGAGGTGCGCCGGGACAAGGTCGCCGAGTGGGTCGGCATCGCCGGCACGGCCACCAACTGCGCCGGCGGCAACACCCCTTGGGGCACCTGGCTGACCTGCGAGGAGACCGAGGACAAGGCCGGCACCAACGGCTTCACCAAGGACCACGGCTACGTCTTCGAGGTCGACCCCGAGGACCGCCGCCGCAACCGGAACCCCAAGCCGGTCAAGGCGCTCGGCCGCTACGCGCACGAGGCCGTCGTCGTCGACCCCAGACGTGACCGCCTCTACCTCACCGAGGACGCATCGAACCCCAACGGCCTGCTGTACCGCTGGACGCCCCCGCAGGGCTTCGAGCACGGTCACGGAAAGCTCCGCACCCTCGCCGACGACGCCGGATCGCTCCAGGCCTTCAAGTGCTTCGACTCCGGCGGCAAGTTCGTCGACGACCTCTCCCGTGCCACGAAGATCGGCACCGTGTACGGCGTGGACTGGGTCGACGTCCCGGACCGTGACGCCAAGACCGTGTCCGTCCGCAAGCAGTTCACCGCCGGCCAGGTCACCCGGGCCCGCAAGCTCGAAGGCATGTGGTGGGGCGACGGCGGCGTCTACATCGTCTCCTCGTACGCCCGCACCGAGAGCCCCGGCCAGGCGCACGACGGAGCGGTCTGGTTCTACGACCCCAAGCGCCGCACCCTGACGCTCAAGGTCCTCATCGGCGTGAACCCGGACCCTGCCGTCGACGGCCACTTCGACGGCCCCGACAACATCACCGTCTCCCCGTACGGCGGCCTCGTCATCGCCGAGGACGGCGAGGGTGTCCAGCACCTCTTCGGCGCCACCGAGAGCGGCCGCACGTACCCGATCGCCCGCAACGAGCTCAACATCGGCACCGCCGAGGCCCCGGAGTACAGCGAGTTCACCGGCGTCACCTTCTCGCCCGACGGCAGGACCCTCTTCGCCAACATCCAGGTTCCGGGCATCATGCTCGCCATCACCGGCCCCTGGAAGCGCCAGAAGCGCGGCTGAACTCCCGCCGTTTCCCCGGCGAGTTAATTCGCTCGCCCGACGCGCGGCCGCCCTCCTAAAGTAATGCCTGTCCAGGTGCGAAGGCAGGACCTACTTCCACTGATAATGGGGCGGCCGCGGGTTCGAGTCCCGCCACCGGCACAACGCGCCGGTGTAGCTCAGGGGTTAGAGCACCTACGTCGGTTCAGCCGAACCTGAACTCTGGACACCACAACTTCACGCACCTCCCGGTGCGCGGGCCGCGGCTACTTCTCTCTCAAAGAATCCACGCCGCGGCCGACTTGAACTCGGGAGGCGCAGCTCATGGTGGGTGCCCGGTGCGCAGGCAACGGTTACTTCATTTGGGATCAGAGGGCCGCGGGTTCAAGTCCCGTCATCGACTTCGGGTCGGTGTAGCTCAGTCGGTAGAGCATCTGCGCAAGTCCGTCGCCGACTCCTGATCTCGGGCACCCTCCATTTGCTGTGCCTCCCTCCGAAACGCGACTTCACCGTCGTACAAAGAATTCGGGGGAATTCACCATGGCACGCTTCAACACCAAGGCCGCGAAGGCGCAGCCCACTTCCCGCGTGACGTCCACCGGCCGTGTGCTGCGGACGCACCAGGGCGGCCGGGGCCAGGAGCGCGACGCGCGCTCCGAGCTCTTTCTCCTGGCGATCGCCAACTTCGTCTCGCAGCAGACCTTCTACGAGACCGGCGAGGCCCGCGACGACCGGTTCGCCAAGCTCGTGCGCGAGCTCGCCGTCTCCGACCCGTCCTGGACCGCCGGCCTGCTGGGCTGGCTGCGCGGCGAGGGAAACCTGCGCACCGCCTCGCTCGTGGGCGCCGCCGAGTACGTGAAGGCACGCCTCGACGCGGGCGCCACCGACGGCCCCGCCAACCGGCAGGTCATCGCCTCCGTGCTGCGCCGTCCGGACGAGCCGGGCGAGCTGCTCGCCTACTGGACCTCCCAGTACGGCCGCAACGTGCCCAAGCCCGTCAAGCGGGGCGTCGCCGACGCCGTACGACGTCTCTACAGCGGCAAGTCGCTGCTGAAGTACGACACCGCGTCCAAGGGGTACCGCTTCGGCGACATCCTCAACCTCGTGCACGCGGCGCCGGACCCCGGCAAGGCGTGGCAGGGCGACCTCTTCCAGTACGCGCTGGACCGGCGCCACAACCCGGACACGGCCGTCGTCCCCACGTCGCTGCCCGTGCTCGTCGCCCATCGCGATCTGATGGCGCTGCGGCCGGACGAGCGGCGCGCGGTCGTGACCGGCGCGCACGGCGCTCAGCGTCTGGCGGACGCCGGCATGACGTGGGAGGCGCTGGCAGGCTGGCTGCAGGGACCGATGGACAAGGCGGCCTGGGAGGCCGTGATTCCGTCCATGGGTGCGATGGCGCTCGTCCGCAACCTGCGCAACTTCGACGCGGCGGGGGTCAGTGACGAGGTGGCGGCTCAGGTCGCCGCGAAGATCAGCGACCCGGCGGAGGTCGCGCGCTCGCGGCAGTTCCCGTTCCGCTACCTGGCCGCCTACCAGCACGCGCCGTCGCTGCGCTGGTCGTACCCGCTGGAGCAGGCGCTCGGCCACTCGCTGGCCAACGTGCCCGCGCTGCCCGGCCGGACGCTGGTGCTGGTGGACCGCTCGGGCTCGATGTTCTACTCGCGGCTGTCCGACCGCTCGGAGCTCAACCGGGCCGACGCGGCGGCGATCTTCGGCACGGCGCTCGCGCTGCGGGCGGCGGACGCCGATCTCGTCGAGTTCGGCACCAGCAGCAAGCGGGTGAAGTTCCGCAAGGGCGAGTCGGTGCTCAAGGTCATCGAGCGGTTCGGCGACCTCGGCGGCACCAACACCAGCGAGGCGGTCCGCGCGCACTACAGGAAGCACGACCGGGTCCTCATCGTCACCGACGAGCAGGCCACGTACAGCCACTACGGCGACCCGACCGGGCAGGTCCCGGCGCACGTACCGGTCTACACCTGGAACCTCGCGGGATACCGCGCGGGCCACGGCCCGTCGGGCAAGGGGAACCGCCACACGTTCGGGGGGCTCTCGGACGCGGCTTTCCGGATGGTTCCGCTTCTGGAGTCGGCGAGGGACGCGGACTGGCCCTGGGCCTGAGCGAGGGGTGTGGACCGTACCTGGGCCGGCGCGACGGCTTCGGCTTCCGGGCCGCGGCGACGCGTACGGTCCCTGGACCTGATCGGCACATGCGGCCCGCACTTC